>JAUTXB010000255.1 GCA_030838245.1 Acidimicrobiaceae bacterium | reverse complement strand
AACATCAACCTGACGATCCTGTTGTTCAACAACCAGATCTACGGTTTGACCAAGGGCCAGTACTCGCCCACATCGGAAGTGGCCAAGGTGACCAAGTCGACGCCGTTCGGATCCCTCGAGCAGCCCTTCAACCCCCTCAGTCTGGCCCTCGGAGCCGAGGCCACCTTCGTGGCCCGCACCCACGACATGGACCGCAAGCACATGATGGAGACGTTCCGTCGTGCCCACGAGCACAAGGGTGCCTCGTTCGTCGAGATCTACCAGAACTGCAACGTGTTCAACGATGGTGCCTTCGCCCAGATCACCGGCAAGGACAACCGGGCCAACATGCTGATCCCGCTAGCCCATGGTGAGCCGATCCGCTTCGGGGCCGAGGGCGAGCACGGCGTGGTCCTGCATCCCGACGGCTCGCTCGAGGTGGTCTCGGTGGCCGACGTGGGCGAGTCGGCCCTGCTGGTCCACGACGAGCACCAGGACAGCCCGGGGCTGGCCTTCCAGCTGAGCCGCCTGTCACGTGGCCCGTACGAACCGACGCCCATCGGCGTCTTCCGGGACGTGGACCGACCTGACTACGGGACGTCGATGAACCGCCAGCTCGACGATGCGGTGGAGAAGAAGGGGAAGGGCGACCTGAAGGACCTGCTCCGGTCGGGCTCGGCCTGGACGGTCTCGTAGCCGCTCTCAGCCGCTCTCACTCCGGAGTGGCGATGGTCCGGTAGACCATGCCGGTGCGGGGCTTGGGATGGAAGAACGTGCTCTTGGGTGGCATCCGTCGCCCGGCATGGGCCCACGCGGCGATCTGTTCGACGGTCACCGGGCGCAAGAGCACCGCGGCCTGGGCTTCCTCGCTGTCGACCACGGCCACGGCGTCGCGCCACGAATAGCGAAATTCAATTTCGTTCTCGGGTAGCTCGGCGATGACCAGGGCCACCATCGACGAATCGAGGTCGGATCCGGCCGCCTCCGCAGTTCCGTCCTTGGGTGAGAGCAGCCACACCCCTGATTCCATCACCAGGGCGAGGGCCCCTGACTCGCCTATCGCCGACGTTGTCCGGGGGGTGAACTCGCCCGCTCGCATCACGTCGAACCACGAGGAGAAGGCATCGACCAGATCGAAGCCATCGGGCAGACCGGAGAGGATCCGGTGGACTGGACCCACTGCCAGCTCCTCGTCGGACAGCTCGACCACCAAGGCCATGACCAGATCGGCGTCGCTGCCGACGTCGGTGCCGAGTGCCTTCCGTTGCTCGCGCTGGAAGGTCAGGGACGTCTCGTAGCGATGGTGGCCGTCGGCAATGACGACCGGGGAGTCGGCAACCGCGGCTTTGATGGCACTGATCGTCGGCTCGTCGTCGATCACCCATAGCTCGTGGCAGATCCCCTCGTCGTCGGTGGCGGTGACGGCGGGCGGCGAGTCGATGCCGTAGGTCTTCGACATCCCCGGCGTGAGCGAGAGGCCCCAGATGGGAGACAGGTTGGCGTTGGTGGCCCGGAGCAGGTCGAGGCGATCGCTCTTGGGCTTGGGAAGCGTCTCTTCGTGAGGGAGAACGTCGCCCGAGCCGTCGGCGTCCATGGCCAGGGCCCCGATGATGCCAGTGGTATGGGCACCGCCACCGGGCGGGGTCATCCGGTAGGCATAAAAGGACGGGATCGGATCCCGGAGCAACTTGCCCTCCTCCTGCCATTCGGTCAGCAGGTGGGCAGCGTTCTGGTACCGGTCGAGCCCGGACCGGGTGTCTTGTTCGGGCAGTTCGACCCGCACGGCGTTTGTACTGTGACGCCGTGCCAGGGCGGCCCGTTGTGGCGGCTCGATGACGTCGTAGGGCGGGGCGATGACCGCGTTTGGATCAACCCGGCCTATGTCGTACCGAAGTCCCGGGAACGGTTCGAATCGAGGCATGGACCTTGCGTAGCACATCCGCCTGCCGACATTGCCGGCCTGTCTCGGGCTCGTGCGCGGGCCGGTCCCGGGGTCTGTCGTTCGGACCCGGACCCGGGGAATGCTCCGACGCCGTCACGCCTCGGCGGTACTGTGGATGCAATCGGTGAGGTTCAGTTGGGTGGGCCGCTATGAGTCGACCGGGACGGTACGGACCGGTCGAACCTCGCTCCCCGGCAGACCTCGACGGTGAGGAGATGCTCGTGGACGAACATTGCAGCAATCCCATGGCCGCATTGGCTGATTCGCCGCCCACTCGGGGCGGCGAATGACGGCGAAGGCGGGGTCCGGAAAGGTCGACGCGGCCGACGGAAAGTCCGACGCTGCGGACGGAATGTCCGACCGCAAGTCGCCCCGCAAGTCGGCGGCGAAGCCAGAGCAGCCGACGAGCCCGGATAAACCGGCGGTCCCGGTGACCTTGCGGATCGGGGAGGCAGCCGAGCGCGCCGGCGTGTCCAGCCGTACGTTGCGGTGGTACGAGGAGCGCGGGCTCCTGGTTCCCACCGGGTACTCGGTCGGGGGCGCCCGGCGGTACAGCGAGGAAGACGTGGCCCGGCTGGTGCACATCCGAGAGCTCCAGTCCCTCCTCGGTTTCGACCTGGGCGAGATCCGAGACGTCTTGCGGGGCGAGGACGACCTGTCCGGGCTGCGCAGCGAGTACACGTCGGGGGCCGATGACACTCGGCGTCGCGAGATCCTCATGGAGGCGACCGAGATCAACAAGAAGCTCCGAGCGGTGGTGCGAGGAAAACAGGAGCGCCTGGCCGGCATGATGGGCGAGCTCGAGGCCAAAGCGGCGACGTACAAGAAGCGGCTGAAGGAGATGGATCCGTCCCGACGGTCATGACGGCGACGCCCGTCCGCGCTCACTGGTGTTGGTCCAAGCAGGCGCCCGTCGACGGTCGGAACACGGGAGCGGTAGCGATGGCGGCGGTCCTCGCCCGTAGACTCATCGTGTGGATGGCATCGACAGGGCCGAAGCGCTGAGGGCGGAGACGATGCCGCAGCGGGCCGCAGATGCCGCCGGTGCCCGAGATACTCGCGCCGCAGCTGCCGCAGCTGCCGCAGGTGCCCCAGGGACCGCACGTACCCCAAGTGTCGCCGAGACGGTGCCGCTGCGGCCCGACGCAACCCCACCGCATGAGGACGCGCACCTCGA
>JAUTXB010000239.1 GCA_030838245.1 Acidimicrobiaceae bacterium | reverse complement strand
TGAAGATCTCGGTGGCAAAGAACGGCCGGGCGCCGATCGTGTCGAGCTGGTGGATCAGGGTGGTGAAGTCAACAACGCCGTCACCGGGAAGCAGCCGATGTTGCAGTGCTTCTGTCATCACGTCGTCGCTCGGCTGGGCTGCGGCATCGCACAGCTGGACGTAGCCAATCCGATCGCCCGGGATCAGAGCCAGGAGCTCGGAGTTCGGGCCGCCGGGCTGGCGCACCCAGTGCCAGGCATCAAGCAAGATCCCGGCACCGGGACCGAGCGGCTCGACGAGCTCCCAGGCTGTGGCCAGATCGGGGATGCCGCTCCAGGGCAGGAACTCGACACAGACCTGCGCGCCGACATCGGTAGCGGCAGCGACCAGTAGGGCCAAGTTGTCGCGCGCATGCTCGAGGTCCGGCAGTGTCGGTTCGAGGGTGATGGCGGCGATCTTCGAGGCGCCGACCTCTTCAGCCGTCCGAGCTATCTGTACTGCCTCGGCACCCGCCTCGGCCACAGTGGTGTTCGCCCAAGCCGATGCTGCTTCGACCACCTCGATGTGAAGATCGAGACCGGCCAGGGCTGGGATGTGGAACGTCCACACCGATGCCTCGCTCACGCCTGCAGCGACGAGGGCCTCACCGGCGGCACGCATGTCTGCCTCGGTCGCGGCCAGCGGATCGGTCATCAAGGTGGCCGTGCAGATCCCCAATACCATGCCTGTCCCCCTGTTGGTCTCGCTCGAGCCACGTCTGAAGCTTGAGACTTGCCCCTACGTTTCTAGCTTGACCAGGACAGCTGTGCCCCCTCAGCGCCGCGGCGCGCAGATTCGAGACCGACACCGCCGGGCGGTGCAGATTCGCCACCTACCCGGCCTGCAGAGTGGCGAGGTAGGCGGCGAACCGGTCGAGCGAGCTAAGGAAGCCGGCCTGTGATTCGGGACTGCGGTACTGCTCAGGCACGTTCGTCTGATGGATCTGGACTTCGGTGCGGCCATCGCCAAGGTCCACGAAGGTGGAGGTGGTGGTCATCCCGCTGTCGGGCTCGCTCCAAACCAGCGTCTCGGGCTCGACGACCTCGACAAAGACCCCGCGGCTCGGATACTCACTGCCGTCGGCGTCGTTGACCATGACCGTCTCGAAGACTCCACCGGGCCGAGGGTCGATCGTGATGTTCTCGATGGGCGTGCTCACCCCGAACGGGCCCCAGAAGTGGGTGAGGTGCTCGGGCTCGATCATGCAGCGGAAGACGAGCTGGCGCGGAGCGTCGAACACCCTGGTGAAGGTGAGCTCGCCGAGTTCTGGTTTCTGGTCGCTCATAGTCTGGCCACTCATAGTCTGCTCCTCTGGTTCGTTGGTTGTTGGTTCCTGTTGCTCGGCTGTTCGTCAGCCGCCAATGTGACGGGGCATCCGGTCGCGAGTCGAGTGGCCCATGGGCTGTCTTCGCTCATGAGCCCGGCTCGCTCTTCGGCCGTTCGTCGCTTGCCCCTGCCTGCTGGACGTCCCGCAGATGTTGGTCGAGCTGGTCGAACCGTTCCGACCAGACCTGGCGGTTTCGCTCTATCCACGCGGCGGGGACATCGAGCGCAGTGGGCTCGAGATGACACGGCCGGAACTGGGCCTGACGACTCCGGGAGATCAGCCCGCAGTGTTCGAGCACCTTGAGATGCTTGGAGACCGCTTGCAGGCTCAAGCCGAACGGCTCGGCCAGCGTGTTCACCGTTGCGTCGCCGGTGGCCAGGCGGGCCAGGATGGCCCGGCGGGTCGGGTCGGCCAAGGCGGCAAACGTGGCATCGAGCTCGTCGTCGACCATCGTCATGACGATGGCACCAGTCGCTCGGCAAGCAGATGCGCTCCGGCGCCCACCAGTCTCTCGGAGCCGGCGGGACGGCCGCAGACAGCCAGGATCAGATCGCTGGACGACCCGACGACCGGTTCCCCCGACCCGAAGGTCCACTCCATGTCGGATGCGTGCAGCTCGACACCGGAGAGGTCGGTCCCGAAGAACTTCAGGCTCTGGTCCGTGACGACATTGTCGAGGACGAGCCGCGTCGTGTCGGCGGGAATCGGGCGCTCGATGGCCAGCGGGCGGCAGATGTCCAGGCCGTGAACAACCAGATCGGTCAGCGGTGCCTCGTATCCGGCGCCAGGCGGTGTGAAGTCGTGTCTCGCATTCTCGCGAAGGGTCGCCACCAGCTCCGCGGTGGGCAGTGACGCATCCTGGCGGGCAACCCGGTCTGCCATTCGATTGAAGTTGCCGCCGGCCCTCACCAATTTCAGCGCGACGCGGGGCAACGAGTAGCGGAAGGGCATGACCAGATGGGCGACGACATGGCGGACCGTCCATCCTTCCGACAGCGACGGGGACTCCCATTGATCGGGCGTGAGTACGGCAAGTACGTCGGCCAGCCCCAAGCGCTCGTTGGCCAGCAGCTCGGGCAGTTCAAGAACGTCCATCTCTGTAATCTACCACAAGGTTGATTAACTGTCTAGTTGAATACCCAGCGGACAAGGCCTACCTTTACCGCCATCTGCTGTTAGGTTCACGTCACGGCCCCCTCCGACCAAAGGCGAGTCCATGACCGCACCTCCTCCCCCCGACCAGACGGGCATCGTCGTCAAGACCAAGGTCTTCCCGCTGGCCTTCATCCTTTTGCTGTTCAAGACCACCGTCACCATCGACGGCCAGCCGGTGATCATCAAATGGGGCGAGCACTTCTTCCCCACCCCCCCGGGCACGCACGAGGTGCGGGTGTCGTTCAAGTACATCTTCGGCGACATGGGCGAGAACCGCATCACCGTGCCGGTGGCGGCCGGGCAGACCGCCCGGGTGAACTACCGTTCCCCGTTCATTGTCTTCTTAAAGGGCAAGATCGCACTTGCCGCCTGATCACAAGTCGAACCGCAGGGCTCGATGACTATCGAAGTAGTGCTCCTGGGAACCGGGAACCCGCTCCCCGACGCTGGTCGTGCCGGCGCCGCCTCGCTCGTTCGAGCGGACGGCAAGACCTTTCTGGTCGACGCCGGGCGAGCCGTGTGCATGCGTTTGGTCGCAGCCGGCGTCCTCCCCATGATGCTCGATGCAGTGCTGCTCACCCACCTTCATAGTGACCACATCTGTGACCTGAACGACGTCCTGACCACCCAGTGGGTGATGAGCCCGGCGACGCGGCCCCTCCCCTTGTTCGGCCCGGAGGGGACCAGAGCGGTGGTCGACGGCATGATGGCCATGCTCGGGCCCGATATCTCCTACCGGCGGGCCCACCACGACGACCTCGAATGGGACCCGCAATTCGACGTGACCGAGGCTGGACCCGGTGTTCTGTTCGACGATGGAGCGGTGCGGATCACGGCGGCCCGCACCGATCATCGCCCGGTTGACTCGACCCTCGCCTTCCGGTTCGACCATGACGGACATGCCGTGGTCCTGGCCGGCGACACTCTGCCCTGTGCCGGTCTTGACGAGCTGTGTGCCGGAGCCGACACCTACGTCCAGACGGTGCTGCGCGACGACCTCGTCAGTCTCGTGCCCATGCAGCGCTTCCGCGACACCATCGACTACCACTCGACCGTGGAGCAGGCGGCAGCTACTGCCGCCCGCGCCGGTGTGGGCACGCTGGTACTGACCCATCAGATCCCCACGCCCGCCCCCGGTTCCGCCGACGAGTGGATCGCCCTGGCCCGGCGGCACTTCGACGGGCGGGTGGTCTTCGGGGAAGACCTTTTGCAGATCACGACGTTGCCCGACTGACATCGTCCGACTGATAGCGCCGAACCGACATCGCCGGAGTCGGCGGTGAGACCGTGTGCTGCGCTTGTGATCGAAGCGGGGTCTGACCGGCTGAGGGGTATGCACCGGACGCCGGGTCATCACTCCGCTGGCCTGCTAGCGGCTGCACGGTCGCCCGGCTGCTACATCGGGCGCCGGCAGATGATTTCTCGGCCGGTGCGACGTCTTATGGTCAGGAACCTGATCACACACAGATGGAGGATGCCATGCAGCCAGAGGCACAGCACCCCGAGCTTCACGGCTGGCAGCGATTGGTCGGCACGTGGGCGACCGAGGCCACTCATCCAGGGCTTCCCGGCACCGTCGTGACCGGACAGGCCTTGTTCGAGTGGCTTGAGGATCAGCAGTTCCTGATCCAACGCTCGCACTACGACCATCCAGAGATTCCCGATGCGATCGCGGTCACCGGGCTCATCGATGGAAAGCCGTCCATGCACTACTTCGACCCTCGCGGCGTGCATCGCGTGTTCGCAGTCGAGATCACCTCGGAAACCTGGCGATTCTGGAACGACGCACCCGGGTTCTCGCAGCGATCCACCCACACGTTCAGCGACGACGACAACGCGATCAACGGTCAGGCAGAACTATCGACCGATGACGGTGCTACCTGGGAGCACGACCTCGCGATCACCTACCGAAGGATCGGCTGAACATGCCCACCTGATCTGAAAGGCAAGGACCATCCAATCGGGGCCCGCTCACTCGGACGAACACTCCCGCGCCGAAACACCCGATCGCTGCCGGGTGGCATCGTTACACGGCGTCGTAGATATGCAGGACAGCACCGGCGTCGAACTCCCTGGTTGCCTGTAACGTCATGTTGAGGTCACCAGGCAAGTTCTTGAAGAGCGGCGACCCGCAGCCCAATGCCACGGGATGAGTCACCAATCGATATTGATCGACCAGTCCCGCCCGGACGAGGGACTGGACGAAGCTGACTCCACCTTGAACCACCATGTCCTTGCCCGGCTGCCGCTTGAGCCGCGCCACCTCCCCCATCGTGTCGCCTTTCACCACCCGTGTGTTATTCCATGCACCGTTGTGAATCGTCCTCGAGAACACGACCTTTTCCCGGTCGTTCATCGGTGTGGCCAGCGCATCGGTCGCGGTTGGCCAGTAACCGGCCATGGCCTCGTAGGCGACTCGACCCAACAGGATGGTGTCCACGTCTTCCAGGGACTCGATGATCCAGCGAATCACGCCGTCGTCGGAGGTGGGATAGCTCCACCCCAGATCGCCATCTGGTCCGCTGACAAATCCGTCGAGCGAGATGTGCATCCCTACGACGACTCTTCTCATGGCTGCCGCCCCTCATTGAAGTGACCAACCATCAGACGGAACCTGACCCCCGAACTCATCGCTCCGGGTCAGTGGCGTCCTGGACTCAGGTCTCTCCCACTTGGACGAGCTTCGCGTCGCGGATGACGAACTGCCCGTAGCGGGCCAGCGTGGTGTCCCCGTTCTGGTCGATGGAAAAGTGGCCCATGGCCCCCGACTGGATACCCAGGTCGAAGAGGCCAGCCCGTACTGCAGCTCGCTCCGTGGGACTACTGGTTCCAGTCAGCTTCGCCTGGGCTATGGCGTCGAGGACGGTGTTCATGGCGTCATACCCCAGGTAGGCGAACAGGCCGGGTGCCGCCGAGTGCTGCTTGTGGTAGGCGGCAACGAACTCCTTGGTCACCGCGGTGCCTCCATTTGCCGGAGGGACCGGTGCGGTGATCCGGATGTGGCCGGCATCACTACCGACCGTGCTGGTGAACCCGGCATGGTTGAGGCCGTCCCCACCGAACAGCAGCAGATGGGGTGCAGCGGCGTGGACGTCTCTGAACAGCTCGGGGGCGTGGCTCGACGTCGGACCGGCATAGACCATGGCTCCTGCCCCGGAGGCGGCGATCTGGCCGGCCAATGTGGTGAATTGGGTGGCGTTGGGGTCGATACTGGTCTGGTTCACCACGGTGACCCCCGACTGGGGGGCGAACGCGGCAACAGCCGCACCCAGACCCTTGCCGTACAGGCCCCCATCGTTCACAACGAAGATCGAGGTGACGTGCTGGTCGACCAGGTATTGCGCGATGGCCTTCCCCTGGGCGCGGTCGTTGGGCATCACACGGGCAAAGGTGTGCACGCCGGTGGGTTGGTAGCGACCGGGTGCAGTGGGATCGACGCCATCGGGAACAGTGAGGGCGACCACGCTGGCCGGCCCGGCCATCTGTGCCATCCCTGCCTGGTTCAAGATAGGCATGGCCACGGCAACGGCCCCCGAGTTGTAGTCGCCCAGATAGGCCACCACCGAAGGGTCGGCTACGGCCGCGGCTGCGTTTGCTGCGACGGCATCGGCGTTCCACTTACCGTTGACCGAGTCGTCGTGCACTTGCAACGTCACCGGGGTGCTGCCTGCCTGGTCTTTGCGCTGGGCCAACGCCAGCCGAGCGCCGTTGAGAAAGTCCCCGGCGCCACTGGAATCGGACCCTTGCAGCGGAAAGCTGCCGTACACGACGACCGGATGGCCTGTCGTGGTCGTGGTCGTCACTCCGTTACCGGACGCCGAGGTGGGATTGCCCCCACAGCTGGCCACGACGGTGCCGATCGCCACCGCCATGAGGACCGTCACTGAACGACGCCAACGAAGGCCAAATCCGGCCTTCATCGTTGCTGTCTGCTGCTTCATGCCACGGCCCCCTCGACGATCGACGTACACGCCCGATCGACGTTTACGACCGCGGTGCCGACAGTCTCGCAGATCGAAGACACCGGGGCCGGGGATTTAGTGCGGTAGTCGCGGTGGGCACAGTGGTCGATGCGGTTCCTAGGCGCACCGGGTGGTTGCGGGTCGGTCACGGGCGTCCCAGACGGCATAGCTGGCACTATGGGTTGGTAGGGCTGGCCACGAGGGTAGGCATGCCCTCATCGGCTGGGCTGTCATCGGGTTGACGTCAATGATGGACGTTGCTGCGGCGCTCGGCCCACTCCCTCATGACCACTCTCCGCTACGGTGAGGTGACACATAACGATCTAGCAAGAGGGCTCTGTGGCTACGGGGGACATAACCGGGGAGGGGACGGAGCGGGCCGCCATCGCCCTGCCGCGGCCCAAACGGTACGGGATGACCCGACCCAGCATCGTCGTCTTCGCCGTCGGGCTCATCATCACCGGAGCCCTGGCCTGGACGGCGTGGTCGGTCAACGATCGGAACGAGAATCGGCTGCTCGACTCACAGGTCCGTGAAGCGGCGACGCTCCTCGGAGGGGTTGTGCCCAGCATCGAGACCCCCCTCGCATCGTCCGTACAGATCGCTGAGGCGACGAGCGGTGACGCTTCGAAGTTCGACAACTTCATGACCGCCTATGTCGGACCCGGTCACCCCTTCATCTCGGCTTCACTGTGGCGACTGACCGGCGGGGCCCCCGTGGCCGTTTCGGTCATTGGGAAGCCCCCGGTCCTTACCGACATACCGGCGAAGATCAGTGGCCTTGCCGCAGGGGCGCCGAGCAGCAATCGGCTCTCGGTCATCGGGATCCTGGGCGGTGGTCATCGGCTGGGCCTTGCCGACGGGCCGTCGGGCACATCATCCGGGTTCGTCGTGTATGCCGAGAGCCCCCTTCCGGCCGGACAGAAAGTGGCGCTCCCCAAAGATTCTGCATTCTCCCAGCTGAACTTCGCCCTCTACTTGGGGAAGTCCCAGCATCGCCCCGCCCTCCTTGAGGCATCGGTGGTCAAGCTCCCGATCACCGGGCGAAAGGCGGTGGCCACCGTACCGTTCGCCGATACCACCCTCACCCTGGTGGGTACGCCAACGGGCGAGCTGGGCGGAACGATGGCCCAACGACTGCCGTGGATCGTCGGAGTCATCGGCGTCCTCCTGTCCATCATTGCTGCGTTCATGACCGAGCGGCTGGTCAGGCGACGCCGGCTGGCCGAGTCACTTGCGGCCGAGAATCGCAGGCTCTACGGCGAGCAGCATGGCATCGCAGAGGCGCTGCAGCGGGCACTCTTGCCCAACGAACTGCCCCCCATCCGGGGTGTAGAGATCGAGGGTCGTTACCTGCCCGGCACCGAGTCCATGGATATAGGCGGGGACTGGTATGACGTCATCTCCTATGACGACAACCACTTCTTGTTCGTCGTGGGTGACGTATCGGGCCGCGGGTTGCGAGCGGCGACGATCATGGCGTCGCTTCACTACTCGATCCGGGCCTATGCGGCAGAAGGAGCCCAGCCGAGCACCATCCTGACCAAACTCTGCAACCTCTTGGACGTCCATCGAGACGATCACTTCGCCACCATCGTTTCCGGTTACGTCGATATCGACCGACGGGAGGTCACGCTGGCCAGTGCCGGGCACTTCGCTCCACTCCTGGTGGATCGAGAAGAAAGCGAATACGTCGATATCGAGACCGGGGTACCGATCGGCATCGGAAACCCCTCGAGCTACGCGGCGGTGACGTTCTCAGTGCCGCCGCATGGGACCCTCTTGGCCTTCACCGACGGGCTCGTCGAGCGCCGGAGCGAGAGCCTCGATGTCGGACTCAAGCGGCTGCGGGAAGCGGCCGTCACCGACGATGGAAGGCCGCTGGGTAGCCAGTTGGCCCATATCATCGCCGAGCTCATACCGCACGGGTCCGACGACGATGTGGCGATGCTGGGAATCAGATGGCTGAACTAGGAGACGGTGACACCAAGGCGTCGGTGGCCTCGTTGTCCGACGATCCCGACGCACCCGTGGTTTCGATCGGTGGCGAGATCGACATCTCGAATGCCGAGTTGGTCAAGGCTGCCATCCTGGCCACCTTCGGGGGCAAGCCCCAGCGCATCATCGTGGATGTGAGCGGGCTGAGGTTCATGGACAGTTCCGGGATCGCCATCCTGGTCCAGATTTCCAAGAGCGTTGCATCGATCGAATTGCGACACCCGACACCGATCGTGCGCCGAGTCATCGAGGCCACCGGTCTATCCGAGCACTTCGGGATGGCGCAATGAGAATGCAGCGCCACCTGGCCGGCGTGCCCGCGTCGGTAGCGCAAGCCCGGCGGTTCGCAATCGAGGCGCTCGGCGATCTGCCCGGTGACATTGTCAATGACGTGGCGGTGATGGTCTCGGAGTTGGCCACGAACGCTCTCGTCCACGCGGCCACGAGCTTCACGGTGAGCGTCGACCGGCGCGAGCGCATGGTGCACGTCGAAGTGACCGACGTCGGCAGTGGGATACCGACCCGACGGTCGCCGGGCGAGACTGAAGCGCACGGTCGCGGGCTCGCCATCGTCGAAGAGCTCTCCGACCAGTGGGGGACGAGTCACCCCGCGGGCGATATCGGAAAGTCGGTGTGGTTCACCATCAACATGCCGGTGGAGCACCAGACGAGCGATGCGTACATCGCCCGACGAGATCTACAGCCTGACGCTTCCATGATCACGGCCGCGATGGGTGACGACCTCGGCGCTGGCTTCGGTCCGCTCGACAGGGCACAGGGCTCGATGCCACCACCGCGTGACCGAGCGCCCCGAGATCGCTCGGGCCGCGGCTGGGCCTCGATCTCGGAGGGCCCGAGCAGCTACCGCAGGAAGAGCCGACGCCACTCCCAAATGGTCGAATGAGCCATCAAACACTGAGATGACCAGATGATCGGAAGCAGTGGCGGCATCCATTCAACGTCATCGATCTCGTCATAGGCGCAACCCACCTTTGGGTCTGAGCCGATAGATGGCCATAGGCGCATCCGTCTGTTCCGACGCGACGGCTCGGACCCCTAGAAGCTCGAATCCGTTCTTCTCCAACACCTTCCTCGATGCGGCGTTGGTCGCCTCTGGATCGGCGATGATCCCCGAGCGCGGATGTCGTCGCCTGATGTGGGTGACGAGCTCGGCGATCAGTGCCGTCCCCACCCCTCTGTTCCGCCGGGTCGGATCACCGATCGCGTAGTCAATGCCGATATCGTCCGGTCGCGCTCCGATCTGCACCGCGTGGTCTGGATACTCTCGGCATACGTACCACTGGCACCAGCCGATCGGTTCTTGGTCCTCGGCGACGATGAGGGCCTCGGTTGGCTCGTCCCCGGTAACGCACTGCCGCAATTCTTCGACCTCCACCTCGATGGTCGATCCAGTAAGGAACCATCGAGCTACCTGGGGATCGTGGAGCCAGGTCTCGACCAGATCCAGGTCAGCCGGTCCCATGCTTCGAAGTGCTAACACAGCTCGATTCTGCACCCTGACGTCGGTCAGGAAGGACGCTGGACTGCGGAACTCGGCATCGATGCACTACGCATCGATGTCAGGATCCACAGTCAGACTCGACGACCTCCCTGCGTGCGAGCAGGGGTCACGGCTTGGTCTCGAGCAGTCCTGCCCATTGGACAGACTCCTCGTCGTCCCCCACGTTTCGGGCTAAGCGGTCGAGCACGCCTTCGAGGCTGGCGAGCTCGTCGCCGGTAATGCCGGCGCGGAGGCGTCGGTCGAACGCAACCGCGGCGCCGCGCAGACGAAGGAAGGCCTCTTCACCCGAATCGGTCAGTTCCACCACATGAATCCGACGATTGGTCGTGTCACGGCGGCGGGTGATCAGTCCTTGGGTGTCCATCGCATTGAGGTGGTGGGTGAGGGTGGCCTCCCTCACTCCGACCGCCTCTGCCAGCTCCCGCTGATTGGCGGGGCGTCGAATCTTCAGGTTGAGCAGCACCAGCCATACCGGTAGGGACCCCCCGGCCTCGGAGAGCGCCTCGTCGAATGCCCGGCTGACGACCCGGGCGGAACGGGCCAGCTTCAGGCCAATCGGGGGTTGGACGGGCTGCATATGCTCACCGTAGCACAATACATCGATACCTAATCCTTTGACTTCTAAGTCTTAGTAGTCTATGCTTTGTTGGATGACGACAACCAGTACAGGGAGACCCAGATGACAAAGCAGATCGATACCTTCATCTCGGAATGGACCGCCGCCGAGCTGGCCGGAGACGCCGAGAAGCTGTCGGACCTCCTCACCGAGGACTTCTCCGGTGTGGGTCCCCTCGGGTTCGTCCTCCCCCGGCCGGCATGGCTGGCTCGCCATGGCCAAGGCCTGGTCTACGAGGCCTTCGACCTCGACGAGATCCAGTTCCACCACTACGGCGACGTGGCTCTCGTTACAGCCCGCAACAACACCCGCGGCACCTTTTGGGGCCAGCCAGTCCCCGAAGCCCTACGGGTCACACTCGTCATCCCGGCCGATTCGGGGACACGACGCCTGGCTGCCATCCACATGAGCTTCATCGCCGGCACCCCTGGCGCTCCACCCATGCCGGCGGGGGCCAACCCTCCAGATCGCAGCGCTGGCCCCCGCCAAAGTGACGGGGACGATTCCAGGCACGAAAGCGCGGGGGACGGACAATGATCGACCTACAAGGACGCATCGCACTGGTGACCGGGAGTTCCCGTGGCATCGGTGCCGCCATCGCCGGGCTCTTCGCCGAGCGAGGCGCCGCGGTCGTCGTCCATGGCCGCGATGCCGATGCAGCGATGACCGTCACCGCCAACATCACCGAGGCCGGTGGGCGGGCCATCGCCGTGATCGCCGACCTCACTCGGTATGAGGAAGTGGAGGCCATGCGAGACTCGATCGAGCAACGTCTCGGACCCGTCGACATCCTGGTCGCCAACGCGGGCGGAAGCCCCGTGCCGCCTGGCCTGCTCGAAGACATCGCCGAAGCCGACTGGCGGGAGTCGGTCGATGCCAACCTCACCACCACCTTCCTGACCATCAAGGCGTTCCTGCCGGGGATGAAACTGCGACACCAGGGCAACGTCATCACCATGTCGTCCGCCGCCGCTCGGCGCCCGACCGCGCATTCCCCCATGGCCTACGCCGCCGCCAAAGCCGGCATCGAGCTGCTCAGCAAGGAGACCGCCGCCCAAGCGGGACCCCACGGCGTGCGGGTGAACTGCCTCGCCCCCGAGACCATCCTGACCGAGCGGAACAAGCAGCAGATACCGGAGACAATCCAAGACCAGCTGCGCCAGAACCATCCGATCCAACGCCTGGGCACGCCCGACGACGTGGCCCAGGCCGCCCTGTTCCTCGCCTCGGATCACTCCTCGTGGATCAGCGGGATCACCCTGGACGTGGCCGGTGGCTCGGTCCTCGTATGAATGCGCAACCCACCGGAAACCTTGGTCCTCGTGTTTCACGACACGGTGACCAACTGAAAGGAGAACCCATGCCTGTTCCAGCCTCTCGACCAGCGCGGCTACGGCGTCAAGCGGTGGCGATGCGAATCGCCAACGTGCCCATACGCCGCATCCTCGCTCTGCCGTTCTCGACCCCGCTCAGCAAGCGGCTCATGTTGCTTCATCTGACCGGGCGACGCAGCGGAAAGCACTATCGACAGCCGGTTAGCTACATCAAACAAGACGACTCGCTGCTCACACCCGGCGGCGGAAACTGGAAGCTCAACCTGCAACCGGGTCGCGCCGAACGGATCCATCTCGACGGACGCGACGTGACAGCACGGCCGGAGCTCATCGATGATGTCGATGCAATCGACAACGCTCTCATGTTCATGACCGCCGCCAACCCGAGAACGGCGAGCTTCATCCCCATCGCTCGTCGAGACGACGGCCACTTCGACCATGGCGGACTGGTTAACGCCGTGGCTCATGGATTCAGAATCATACGGTGGCACCTTGACCAGCCGGCAGCGTAAGCACGTGGGGTATGAGTACTGCACCAGTACTGTCCGTGCTTGGGACCAACTGCGGGCAAGACTCTCGGTTTCGAATCGACGAAACCCGGAAGCGGTCAACTTCCGCTCCCGGTTCTAGCCCTTCTCAACGAGCGCAGCGAGATTCGCCAGAGCCATCCGGGTGCCGGTCTCGTTGTCGTCGGTCGACACGCCGCCGGGTATCCCTTCGTGCACGACGAGGACCTCCGTGCCACCATCGGCATCAACAAGCGTCGTAGTCATTGTCATTCTGCCGCGAAGTTCGGGGCTCTCCGATTCGAACTCGAGTACTTCGACTACCTGCTCGTTCGGCACGAGTTTCACGAAGTGGCCGTGGAACGTGTCCGTCAGCGCCGTTGTCTTTCCGGACTCGGTCGGCGCATCGTAAGTGAGCGAGATACGAAACGAGCCACCCTCGCGGGCGTCGAACTCGTGCACCTGGCTGCTCATACCAGCCGGCACCCGCCACGTAGCGATGGCCTGCGGATCGAGAAGCGCCCGATAGACCGCAGCACGGGACGCGTCGACATGACGAGTGGTACGGGTCGTAGCCATGCGCCCAACCTACTCAGTCCGACACAACGGAGTTTCCTCCCCATTCCTCCGGGGCGACATCGTTGAGCGTCTCGGAGAACGTCCACTGATGCCCGGCAGGGTCCTCGGCCGTGCACTGCCTTTCGCCGAATGGAAAGTCCGTAGGCTCCATGACGATGTGAGCTCCGTGTTCCCGAGCACGCTGGCAATGGGCCTGCACATCGTTCACTCCCACCATGACCGAGTGGGTAACCTCCCCCGACCGCGGTGGGCGGCGCTCGTTGTGCATGTCGCCGATGATCACCGCCCCCTCGCCGAAGCTGAGCTGAGCGCGGTGATTCTCACCGATCCGGACACGCTCGAGAAACCCAGAGGCTGCGCAGAGCCAATCGACGGCCTCGCGCACGTCGGGGTAGACGAGAACGGGAATGACTGTGGCTTGTGGGATCGAGCGATTGTGTCTCAGTCGTGGCACCGGCACTGAGGCTACCGCCGTGCCTTTCTATGCGGCACCGCCCGAACCGCAAGGATCGGCAGCCGCCGACTCCCCCCGCCCGCACCGCGCCACCGAATGTGGAACCCGAGGTTCAGGCGCCGACGACTCAGTCCCCATGACTACGACCGCTCCGCAGCCTCGCTTGACCTCTTAGTCGGCCGAGCGCGGACGTGCATGCGCTCGCCCTGGGGCCCGAACAGACTGAGGAACTCCACAGGGTCCGAGCCCGCATTGGTGAACCAGTGCGGCACCCGGGTGTCGAACTCGGCTGCCTCACCGGTCGTCAGTACCAAGTCATGCTCGCCGAGAACCAGTCGGAGTCGACCGCTCAGGACGTACAGCCACTCGTATCCCTCGTGGGTCCGGAGATCGGGTGCCTTTGGGACCCGACTCGGCGGGATCACGTGTTTGTAGGCCTGGAGGCCGCCCGCTCGCCGGGTGAGTGGGTACATGGTGATCCCGTGGCGGGTGATCGGGCGCGGGTTGATGCGGGGATCGCCCGTGGCCGGTGCCCCGACCAGCTCATCGAGGGGAACCTGATAGGCCTGGGCCAGGGGGAGCAGGAGCTCCAGGGTGGCCCGGCGCTGCCCGGATTCGAGCCGCGAGAGCGTGCTGACCGAGATGGCGGTCGAGGCCGACAGGCCGGCCAGCGTGATGTCCCGCTCTTGGCGGAGCGTCCGCAGCCGTGGCCCCACCGCGTCGAGCACCCGATCGAGATCGTCGCCGGTTCCTGAGATTGCCACATTGGCAATATAGCTTGCCAAAAGGCACCTCGCATGTGCAGAATCCGTCCTAGCGCAGCTGTCACCAATCGAAGCAAACCGAAGTGGAGGAATCTGTTGTGTCCGAAGAGTTCGATCAACCGTTCTGGGATGACCTGTACGGCTCACAAACTGCCCTGTGGAGCGGCGATCCCAATCATCATCTGGTTGCCGAGGTCGAAGGGTTGGCCCCCGGTACAGCACTCGACGTTGGTGCCGGGGAAGGTGGTGACGCGATCTGGTTGGCCCGGCGCGGTTGGCGGGTCACCGCTGTCGATATCTCAACAGTCGCCCTCGAGCGAGCGGCCAACCACGCGGCGCGGGCAGGTGCCGACGTCGCCGACCGCATCGAGTGGCTCCACCACGACGTCACTGAATGGGAACCCGCGCAAGGCCGCTACGACCTGGTGTCCGCCCACTTCTTCCATCTGCCGCCCGAACCTCGGCGCGTCCTGTTGGGCCGCATGGCGTTGGCCGTGGCCCCCGGTGGCACCTTGCTGGTTGTCGGCCACCAGCTGAACGAGCACTCGCACGTGCCCGACGAGTACTTCTTCACCGGCGAGGAGGTCGTAGGCCACCTCGGTCCCGAATACTGGGACATCGTCACCAATGCCATCGCCGAGCGGGCCATCACCGATGCCGTTGCCGAGCGGGCCGGTGGCGACCGGGACGACCACCCGTCCACCACCGAAGATGTCGTGGTGCGTGCCGACCGTCGCCCGTGACGATGCCGCTCCTCGCCGCACCTGGCTACGTGAGGCTTGACAGCGCTCTGGCCAGCTGTAACTATGAGTGATAGATAATCTATCTCTCATAGGTTCATGGGGGGTCCCCGAGTGGTTATAACCGAAGCGGACCAGATTGACCGGCGAGGGCGGCGACGGGAGGCCAAGCGGGCAACGATCTTGGTCGAGGCATGGGCACTGGCTCATCGTGACGGCCTTGCCGCCATCTCGCTGCGGGACCTCGCTGACCGCGTCGACCTGCGTCAACCCTCCCTCTATGCCTACTTCGACTCGAAGCTCGGCTTGTACGACCTGATGTTCGCCGACGGCAACCGGCAACTGCTCGAGCTGGTGGGGTCTCTCGCCCTGAGCGACGACCCACGCGATGCTCTCGTGGCGTTCGTCGAGGCGCTGGTCCGGTTCTCGACCGAGGACGTGGTCCGCCATCAGATCTTGTTCCAGCGGACGATCCCGGGCTTCGAACCCTCTCCGACGTCTTATGCACTCGCCCTTGAGTTCTACGAGGTTGCCCGCCAGCGTCTCGCTGCGACAGCGGTGTCCGATCCCGGCGACGTCGACGTCTTCAGCGCCTTGGTGAGCGGGCTCGCACATCAGCAGGTAGCCAACGACCCCGGTGGCGACCGCTGGGTCCGGCTGGCCGAACGGGCAGTGGACATGTTTCTCGCCGACGTCAACCGACGCCGGCTCGGTAGCTCTCGGAAAGGGGCACAGCAATGAACCAGACAATTGCCGAGGACGTGACCACGATCCCGAGGATCATGCACGACGAGGCCATGCACATCGCCGCAGCGGAGAACGCCAAGTTTGCGGCACTGCTGCGAACCTTTGAGCCCGATGACGCCGGAACGGGCGGCGAGAACGTGGACATGGACGCCATCGAGTTCTGCCGGATCCTGGCCGAGCGCGGCCACGGCACCGGCATCATGGCCCACCCCCTTCCGCTCTGACCCCACACCGGGTCGACCAAGTTCGAAGCCATCACGAGTCGATAATCGCTTCCAGGCTTGACTGACGTTGGGCCATCGGGAGCGATGGCCTCGTTCGTTACTCACCCGGTCTCGGTGGCACCACCCGACAACTGACCCGAGCTCGGATGCTTCGGCTCGTGCCCGCCCTGCAGGCGACGACGGTCGCCAAGGCCATCGCCGCGCCGTCGTCCACGGAGGAGGGTCCTGGTTCGACCAGGGTGTCGGTCGCCCCCTCGCGGCACTGAGCCGGCGAGGTTCACAAGGTGTTCATGTCGCGGCCATGGCTCTGTAACGAGCCCTCGATACCCTGGCTTCAGCCTGCTTTGAGGTAAGGCGGGTCGACGAAACCCCGCCCCGTCCCCCCGGCGGGGTTTCGTCGCGTCGGCCCTCTTGGCTCTCCCCCTTCGACGCCGAGCACGCGCCAAACGTTCACCCAGGGCGTGTTTCTCCCAAACCCGGTCTCGGCTGGAGGAGATCCCCGATGTCAGTCCGGATATCCCAGAGCACTGCCGCCGGATCGAAGTGACCAGACACGGCGGGCACCCCCATGGACAGCTCGGTTGCCAGCATGATCGAGCGGCGCCATCGTTCCTCACCCATGGAAGACCCGGACGATTTCCGGCAGTGCACTAGCCGACCAGCCGTCCACGGCGGCAGTGAGATCGGCCAACTCTGGCTCGGTGACGTACAGCCCCCGGGTCGGGGTCATGGCTCCAAGCTCGACAAGCAACGGACGCAGATGAACCTCAGAGGCCAAGGCATGGACCAGGGACGCACCGGTCATGACGGGCACGGCCACTCGCCCTTCAAGGGCGCGGTTTCCGTACCGATCGAAGAACGCCTTCAACAACCCTGTGTAGGTCGCTTTGTACGTCGGCGACGCGACAACGATGAGTTCTGAAGCGGCGACTTCGGCACTGACCCGGTTGGTCCGCTCGGAGTTCAGGTTGAACAGTTCCGGACCGTACGTAGCCAGATCGACGACCAACCGGTCGGGCGCCTCGTCCACCACAGTGGCTAGGGCGTTGGCCGTGGCCAGGGCGACGTTGAGCGTCCGTGACGCCGGTTTGGGGTTTCCAACGACCACTGCGATGCGTATCGGCACTAGACGCCTGCTTTCTGGCTGTGCGTTTCCTTCGGCTGCTGAGTCACCGGTGACATCAGAAGTGTGCGTCAGGCCGTCACATACCGGTTGGCCGGTCTGCCCATACCGAGCAATCCTCGCAACGTGGTGGCTTCATACTCTTTCCGGAAAGCCCCTCGGTACTGCAGCTCGGGGACGAGAGTCCGGGTAATCGCCTCCAGGTCATGGGGAATGGTGCCGGGGCGAAGACGGAACCCGGACAAACCGGCCCACTGCCAGGACTGCAGGGTGTCGGCCAGCTCGGCGGGCGTCCCGGCAAACACCAGCGCGTCGCTTCGGTACTCTTCTCCGGCCAATTCGTCCAAGCGGGCCTTGCGGCCCTGGGCCGCCGTCCTGGTTCCGTCGAGAAAGACGACGAGGTCGCCGAAGGTGTGGAGGGAGTCCTGAGCCCGCCCAGCCACCTCGTGCTCGGCCCGGATCTCCTGGGCCATCACCAAGGCATCGGATGCGTCCTTTGGAGTCACGTATACGACGTCGGTCGATCGGGCACCGAAGCGGTAGGGAACGGTGGCATGGGCGAGGGCGGTGACCAGTGGCTGGCCCTGTGGTGGACGCGGGACGATCGAAGGCCCTCTGACGCTGAACCATTTGCCCTCGAAGTCGATGTAGTGCAGCTTGTCCCTGTCGATGAACCGCCCCGTGGCCGCGTCTCGGATCTCTGCGTCGTCCTCCCAACTGTCCCAGAGCCGGCGCACGACTTCGACAAAGTCCGCAGCTTCGTCGAAGTACTCGCCCACCGCCGCTTGGACCTCGGGTTTGTGGTAGTCGCCGACCCGGAAGGTCGGAGTTTGCCGTCGACCGAACAGGGTGCTGTCGGCTGAGCGCGAGACCTGGGCGCGCCATCCGGCTCGTCCTCCGGTGACGTAGTCGAGAGTGGCTATCGCCTTGGAGACGTGGAACGGCTCGGTGTGGGTCACCGTCACGGTCGGAACGAGTCCGATGTGTCTGGTCAGTGGCCCGACCCGCGCGGCGATCAAGACTGCGTCCAAGCGACCCCGCACCTGATCGGTTCGTCCGTCCGGGCCGTCGTACCGGGTCGACTGGAGGGCCAGCGAGTCTTCAATGGTGACGAAGTCGACCAGGCCGTCTTCGGCTTCGGTCACAAGGTCGGTCCAGTACCGGGCGGTGAACAACTCCTCGGGACGGGCCTCGGGCTCACGCCAGGCTGCGGGGTGCCAGCCGGCTCCGTCGAGGGCAACCACAAGGTGGAGCGGAGAGGGTTGGGGCAACAGTCAGGCCTTCCTTTTTGTCTCGGGATCGCCCGGGACGACGGCGTTGCGGGACCTCATGAGGCGGCCCACGCTGTCGCCGACTTGTGCTCGGTACCGGGCTGGGCCAGCCCGAGGTGATCTCGCAAGGTGACGCCCTCGTAGTCGGAGCGGAACACGCCGCGCTCTTGGAGCAGCGGGACGACGGTGTCGGCAAATTCGTCGAGGCCACCGGGGGTGATGTGTGGCACCAGGATGAAGCCGTCACTGGCGTCTTTCTGGACCAGTTCGTTGATCCGGGCAGCGACCGTGGCCGGCGCACCGACAAAGGCCTGGCGTCCGGTGACTTTGATGATCAATTCTCGTATGGAGAGCCGTTCTGCCGCCGCCCGCTCGCGCC
This sequence comes from Acidimicrobiaceae bacterium, assembly GCA_030838245.1. The sequence goes on along the minus strand of JAUTXB010000239.1, from coordinate 466 downwards.
ACTCGTTGGCCGTGGCCAGCGGGTCGCGGTCCATCCGAACGCTCGCCCGGCCAGCGGCGATGGTGTGCTCACCGAGATCGGGGTCGATGTCAGGCAGCGGGCCGTCGGGATCGTAGGTGGACAGATCTCGGTTCCACACCTGCTCCAAGAACTTGATGGCCGTCTGCCCGCTCACCTGTTGGTGCCGTACCTCATGGGCCAGTTCCTCCGCGTCGGCGTCGGTGTCGCCCAGCACGTAGGTGGCAGCGGGCAGGATCAGCAGCTCATCGTGGGATCGTCCGTATCGGGCCAGGCGCCCCTTGACATCGGTGTAGAAGGCCTTGCCCTCGGATAGGGTGCTGTGCCGTCCGAAAATTGCATCGGCAGAGGACGCGGCGAACTCGCGCCCGTCGTTCGAGTCGCCGGCCTGGAAGATGACCGGGCGTCCTTGCGGGGATCGGGGAACATTGAACTGCCCGGCGATATC
>JAUTXB010000019.1 GCA_030838245.1 Acidimicrobiaceae bacterium | reverse complement strand
CGGCCATGGACGGCATCATCGACGAACCCACCCCTATTCCGCGCGCCACCAGCGTGATGCTGATCCAGACGTACGACGTGTGGGCGCCAATGAAGACAAGCGGAAGGGTGAAGAGCGACGTGATGATCACGCCGCCGAGGGCCACGATGCCGCCACCCATCCGGTCGACCAGACGACCGGTGATGCCCATGGCAATGGCCACGCCGATGCCCTGGGGTATAAGCAGCAACCCGGTGACCACCGGGTCGGTGCCCCGGACGTTCTGGAAGTACAGGGGTAGGAGGATCATGCCCCCGAAGATCGCCGCCCCCAGACAGAAAGTAGCCACCGATGCGGCTACGAAAGTCGGTTTCTGGTAGAGGCGGATGTCGAGCAACGGTGCTGTCACCCGGCGAGCGTGCCAGGCAAAGCCGGCGATGAGGGCCAGCCCGCCGACCAGGGAGACGACCCAGCGCAGCGTGGACCCCGATTGGATCTCGGCCAGACCGTAGATGGCAGCGGGCAGCCCGACGGCCAGGAGGACGAGCCCAGTGACATCCAGCCGGCCAGCCGGCTCGGGTCGGTCGGTGGGCAGGAAGCGCACGGCGACGATCACGGCCACGATGCCGACGGGGATGTTCACGTAGAAGATCCAATGCCAGTTCAGGTGCTCGAGCAACAGACCCCCCACTGTGGGCCCGATGATCGGGGCCAGCACGGTCGGGATGCCCACCATGCTCATGGCCCGTCCGATCCGCCGCGGCCCGGCCGCTCGGGCCAGCGCCGTCTGGCCGACCGGCAGGATCAGGCCGCCACCGATCCCCTGGAGCACGCGGAACGCGATGAGCGAGGTGGTCGACCAAGCCAACCCACACAACGCCGAGCCCAAGGTGAACAAGACGATCGAGGCGATGTACAGCCGTTTGGTGCCGAACCGTCGGGTGGCCCAACCCGAGATGGGGATCACCGCCGCCAGTGCCAGCAGATAGGCCGTCACCACCCACTGGATGGAGTCCAGACTGGTGTGCAGATCGATCGACAAGGTGTTGAGGGCGACGTTGACGATCGTGGTGTCGAGCACCGACATGATGGAGCCGAGCACCACGGCGCAGCCGATACGAACGATGGCCCGATCGAGCTGGTCACCGCCCGCGGCGCTGGTCTCGGGCGGTGGGCTCATGGTGGCATCACGATAATGGCCTCGGCCGAGCGCACCAATGGGAGCTACCTCCAGCTGGTTCGCCGGGCTCGGCCCGCGGTTGACCATGGTGGAGCGGCGTCGTAACCTAACATCCGTTTGATAGGTGAACGCTGGGAGGGGCACCTGGCCCAGGCGCGGTCACGGCGATTGGGACACCGCCTCTCGTAGCCGACACGTCAACCCGACGACACGCATCGGAGCCCGACGCCCATGATCACGCCCTCGCTCGACGAACCGATCCGCACCACCGACGCCATCATCGCCGCCTTGGCCGAGGCGGGGATCGAGCTCGTCCTGGGCATGCCCGGCGGCTACACCGGCACCCTGTTCAGCTCGCTCCACGACCACCCGACCATCCGGGTGGTCCAGGTGCGCGAGGAGGCGATCGGCTCGGCCATGGCCGACGCCTACGGCCGGACGACGGGTACCCCGGTGGTGGTGATGGGCCAAGGCGAGTGGATCGCAGGCAACGCCGGGCAGGGTTTTCTCGAAGCCCTCCTCGGAAGTGCGCCGATCCTCGTGCTGACCGAGATGTCCGACGGTGGCCCGCTGTCCCATCACGGCTACTACCAGTCGGGCACGGGCGATTACGGGAGCTGGGATGCGGTCTCCGCGCTCCGCGGCGTGACCAAGCGGGTGATGGTCAGCCATGATCCGGCCCAGGCCGTCCAGCACACCCAACTGGCCATCAAGCACTCACTGGTCGGCGAGCCGGGTCCGGTGGCGGTGATCTACCACGGCGATTCCCTGAAGGGGACAGTCGGGCCGGAATCGGTTCCCCGCATCTATCCCACCAGCGCCTACCTTCCTCGGCGGTCCAAGGCAGTGGACACCGACGTGCTCGATGAGGCGGCCGGTGCCCTCCGGTCAGCCACCCGTCCGGTCATCATCGCCGGCAACGGCGTCCGGGTCGGCCAGGCGTGCGACGCCTTGTTCGCCCTGGCCCGTGCCCTCGACGCGCCGGTGGCCACCACCGCCGCCGGCAAAGGTGTCTTCCCCGAGGTCGACCCGCTGGGTGCCGGGGTGATGGGTACCTTCGGTATGCCGGCGGCCAACGCGGTGGTCGGCGGGGCCGACGTCGTCCTCGCAGTCGGGACCAAGCTGGCCCCCATCGACACCGCCGACGAGAGCACCGCCCTGCTCGACCCCACCCGCCAGACCCTCATCCAGATCGATGTCGAGCCCCTCAACGTCAGTTGGACCTATCCCATCGATCACGCGCTGGTGGGCGAGGCCGGTTACGTCATGGATCGGTTGGCCGATGCGATCAGTGGCCAACCGGGTGCGTCCCGCCCGCAAAAAGGGGCGGCCCGGGTGGCGGAGGCCGAGGAGTCCTACGGTGAGCTCGACAGCGCCGAGTTCACCTCGGACGAGGTGCCCATCGCTCCGCAGCGGACGATCAGCCTCCTGCAAGAGACGTTCCCGAAGGACGGCATCATCACCTGCGACGCCGGGGAGAACCGGCTATTCATGATGCACTGGTACCGGACGAAGTCATCGAGCAGCTACCTGCAGCCGGCGGCGGGCGGAGGCATGGGTTACTCGGTGGCCGCCGCCCTCGGCGCCAAGCTGGCCTGCCCGGATCGACCGGTGCTGGCTGTCTGCGGCGACGGCGGGTTCGCCATGTCCATCCACGCCCTCATGACAGCGGTCCAGGCGCGCATCCCCATCACCGTGGTCGTGTTCAACAACAACGCCCTGGGATGGGTCCTCCACGGGATGGGCGAGCGGGCCATCGCCGCAGGGTTCGACGAGTTCGACCACGCGGCCATCGCCCGGTCGGTCGGTTGCGACGGGATCCGGGTGGAAAGCACACACGACCTGCGCCAAGCTCTGGCCTCGGTGGCCGACCGGACGATCCCCTTCGTGATTGACGTGCCCACCTCGCTCAAGACGTCCTTCAAGGACATCGTCCAGTCGCTGGCCGGTGACCGCTGGAAGGAAGGCGAGTAGCCCACCCAATCGGCACGCGTCAGGTCAGCCAGCGTCGTGCCATTCGGACGGATACCGGATGAAGGTCCGGTCCAAGGCACGGGCTGCATCACAGCCCAGGAGCCGGAGGGTCCGGTCCATGTCGACGGCCAGCATGGCCAGGATCTGTTCGATCCCGGGCTCACCGGCCGCGGCCAGTCCGTAGGCCCACGCTCGCCCGACCAGCACGGCCCGAGCGCCCAGGGCGAGGGCCCGCACCACGTCCGAGCCCCTCCGCACGCCGCCGTCGACCAGAACCTCCACCGAGTCACCGACGGCGTCGAGCACCTCGACCAACGCGGGAAGGGTGGCCGGCATCCCGTCGAGCTGGCGGCCGCCGTGGTTGGACACGACGATGGCCGATACCCCGCAGTCGACCGCTCGGCGGGCATCGTCGCCGGTGACGATGCCCTTGGCGATGATCGGCCCCTGCCACTGCCGACGCAACCAGGCGAAGTCCTCCCACCGGGGCGGTGCGGCCGTCCACTCCATGAGCGCCTCCTCCACCGTCATCGGGCGTTCGGGTGGTCCCAATGTGGTGGCGTTCACGATGTCGAGTTGAAACCGGTCGCGGGCGAACTCGACCAGCCAATCGGGGTGCAGGGCCACCTGGGGGGCGAACTTGATCATGTTGTGGAGGTTCATCTGCAGCGGAGGCTTGACCCCGTTGCGCAGGTCTCGTTCCCGATTGCCGGGGAACTGGGTGTCCATGGTGACCACCAACGCCTGGTACCCGGCCGCCTGGGCCCGCTCGGCCAGCTGGGCCGCACCCCGCCGCCCTCCCAGGAAGTACAGCTGAAACCACAAGGGCCCGGTGGCCGCCGCCGCCACCTCCTCGATGGTGTGCCCGGACATGGAGCTGAGGGTGAAGATGGTCCCGGCCCGGCCGGCCGCCGTGGCTCCGGCCACGTCGCCATGGCGGTCCATCATCCGGGTGAAACCCACCGGACCGAGCACCACGGGCATCGAGAGGGGGGTCCCCAACACGGTGGTGGACAGGTCGGGTGCAGGGTCGCCGGCTGTCACCCCCATCCGGGGTCGGAAGCCGACGGCCATCATGGCCGCTCGGTTGGCGCCCATGGTGCTCTCGGTCTCGGCCCCGCCGTCCAGGTAGTCGAAGACGGCCCGCGGGACTCGGCGTTGCGCCAGGGTACGGGCCCGGTCCACCGTGATGAGGCGGGCCGGTTTCCGGTAGGCCGCTCGGACCCGACGGGCCAGGGTGCGAGCCCCTTCGCTCAGCTGCCTCCCCGTAGCCATGCCTGCATCACCACCACACCGACCTAGGAACCGCACTGACTGATGATGCCCTGCTTCCCCGATGAGCGCCTGCGGACCCGGCGACGATCAGGCCGGGGCGGGGACCTTGGCCCCGAGCAGGCCCATCATGTTGCCGCCCATGATCTTTTTGATGTCCTCGTCGGGCAGGCCGGCCAGCTCGTCGATGTAGGAGACCGGGTTGGCCAGCCCTTCGACGTGGGGGTAG
>JAUTXB010000204.1 GCA_030838245.1 Acidimicrobiaceae bacterium | reverse complement strand
GGCGATGACGATCTCGCCGGCGTCCGGACCGCAGGTCGGGCAAGCCGGGTCACGGTGGACCTTGAACGTGCGGAAGCTCTGCTCCAACGCGTCGTAGGCCAACAGGCGACCCTGCAGGGTCTCCCCGATTCCGAGGATGATCTTGATGGCCTCGGTGGCTTGCAGCGAGCCGATGATCCCGCACAGCACGCCGAGCACACCGGCCTCCGAGCAGCTGGGGGCCAGCTCGGCCGGAGGGGGCTCGGGGATCATGCAGCGGTAGCAGGGCCCCTCGTACGGGTTGAACACGGTGACCTGACCCTCGAACCGGAAGATCGAGCCGTGGACGACGGGGATCCGCTTCTTCAGGGATGCGTCGTTCACCAGGTAACGGGTGGGGAAGTTGTCGGTCCCGTCCACGATGACGTCGTAACCGTCGATGATGTCCAAGATGTTGTCGGCGCCCAGGCGCACGTCGTAGGTGACCACGTTGACGTCCGGGTTGATGGCGGTCAGCGTCTTTTTGGCCGAGTCGACCTTGCGCTCCCCGATCCGGTCGGTGTTGTGCAGGATCTGTCGCTGGAGGTTGGAGGCGTCGACGACATCCATGTCGATGATCCCGAGCGTCCCCACCCCGGCGGCGGCCAGGTACATGGCCGACGGCGAGCCCAAGCCGCCGGCGCCCAGCAGCAGGACCTTGGCGTCCAGGAGCTTCAGCTGGCCGGTCTCCCCGACCTCGGGGAGCAATAGGTGGCGCTGGTAGCGGTTGCGTTGTTCCGAGCTGAGCGCCTGCGGTGTCGACCAGGGGCGCCCCTCGTCCTTCCAGCGGTTGAAGCCGCCGATCACCGAGGCCACGTCGGTGTAGCCCAGCTCCTGGAGGGTCTTGGCCGCGAACGCCGACCGGGTGCCGCCGGCGCAATAGACGACCACATGGGAGGACTTGTCGGGGATCTTCCCCTCGACCGAGGTCTCCAACGTGCCACGAGGGATGTGGACGGCACCGGGCAGTGCCCCCTGCTCGTACTCGTCGGGCTCCCGGACATCGAGGACGACGGCCTTGTCCCTACTGAGCTCCTCTTCCGCCTCGACCGGCTCGACCTCCCGAACGGCCGCCTTGGCTTCGGCCAGCATCTCCCTGAACGTGGGCACAGCTATCACAATCCTTCACTGTCGCGGCGGTGACCGGCTCTTTTCCGGAGCCACCTGCATGACTGTTCGAAGATGTAAACCGTACCAGCCGGGTCAACATTCCCGCCCCGTCGGCCCTCCGAGAACCCCCTGGTGGCAGGCCGAGGACTCAGATCCGATCGTCCCGCCCGACACGGCTGCCCCGATAGGTCGGCCCGCCTGGGCCGGTCCTCCTTACGCCTCCCACCCGCGGAAGCTCCCCGGAGGACAGATCGTGGTGCCGGCGTCGACGGTGAGCGAGAGGCCGGTGACGTAGCGGGCAGCGTCGCTCACCAAGTAGAGAATGGCCTCCGACACGTCTTCGGGCTGGATCAACGCCACGTCGAGGAGGTTGAGGCTCTTCATCCCCGGCTCGGCGTCTTCGAAGGTGGCGCCGGCCTTCCCGGCGAAGAGGTCCAGGCCGGGTTGGTTCAGGACCAGATCGGTGGCCACGCCGCAGGGGTGCACGGCATTGACCCGGATGTCGAACGCGGCCAGCTCCACCGCGAGCACCTTCATCAGCCCGGTGATGCCGTGCTTGGCGGCCACGTAGGGCGCAACGTTGGGGATGGGGGTGAGGCCAGCGTTGGACGACGTGATGACGATCGTGCCCTTCCGCCGCTCGACCATGGAGGGCATGACCTCCCGGCACGTGTTCCACACCCCGTTCAGGCAGATGTCGATGGTCTCGTCCCACATCTCATAGGGCGTCTCCCAGGCCGGAGCGAACGCCGTGATCCCCGCGTTGGCCAACACGATGTCGATGGGGCCCAGCTCGTCGATGGTCTGGGCCACGAACGCCTTCATTGCCGGCCGGTCGCGTACGTCGGCCTCGACGGCCAGGCAGCGACGGCCGATCTCAGAGACGAGCTTCTGCGTCTCGAGCCGGTCATGTTCGGTAGCCGTCCGGTAGAGCGTGGTCTTCACCGGTTCGGAGATGTCGCAGAAGGCGATGTCGCAGCCCTCGCGGGCCAACGCCAGCGCGTGGCTCCGTCCCTGCCCCCGAGCGCCTCCGGTGATGAGCGCCACCTTGCCGTCGAGCTTTCCCATGGTTCCCCTCCGGTGCCCCTGCCCGTCGGTCGCCTGCACTCCCCAGACGCCCGGATTGGGCGAATATTCAGACGTATGTTTCGACTATCGACAACGGTACAACAACCGGTCGCAGTAGGGTCGGAACAAGGTCCGGCTACTGGGGGGTGCACACGTGGTGGTGTCGCTAGTCCGCTTCAACCAGGTCCAACCGGGATTGGACGGCGAGGCGATGGCCGCCCGCTATCAGGCATCCATCGACATGGCCGCCTACGCCGATGAGCACGGCCTGGACATGGTCACCCTGGAAGAACACCACGGGGCCGACAACGGCTGGAGCCCCTCGCCCCTGATCACCGCAGGCCTGATCTTCGGCCGTTGCCCGCGCATCCCCATTACCCTCATGGCGCTCCTTTTGCCGTTGCACGACCCACTCCGGCTGGCCGAGGACATCGCCGTGCTTGACCTGGCCAGCGGCGGTCGCCTGACCATCGTCGGAGGCCTGGGTTATCGCCCCGAGGAATACGCCGCCCACGAGAAGTCCTGGATAGAGCGCGGACGGCTCATGGACGAGGCGGTCGACGCCCTGCTCAAGGCGTGGACGGGCGAGCCGTTCGAGTACCGGGGAACCGTCGTCAGGGTCACCCCGAAGCCGCTCACCCTGCCCCACCCGATGTTGCTCATCGGGGGGACATCGAAGCCGTCCGCCCGGCGAGCAGCCCGATTCGGCCTCCCCCTGGCTCCGGCCGCCCACCTCCCCGAACTAGAGGCCTACTACTACGAGCAGTGCCAAGAAGCGGGAACGCAAGGCGTGTGCGTGATGCCGCCCGGTCAGTTCTCGACCACGTACGTCGCCGAGGATCCGGATCGGGCATGGGCAGACCTCGGCCAGTACTTCCTCCACGAAGCCACGGTGTACGCCGACTGGCAGACACCCGACGTCCACTCGGCCGTCCACTCCCATGCTGAGACGGTCGACCAGCTGCGGGCCGAAGGCATCTACGAGGTGCTGACTCCGGACGATTGCGTGGCTCGGGCCGACGAGGCCGACCGGGCCGGCGGGCCGGCCACCTTCGCCCTGCACCCTCTCGTAGGCGGCATGCCCATCGACAAGGGTTGGGAGTGCCTCTCTCTCTACGTCGAACAGGTGCTGCCCCGCCTGGCGAACTGACCCCCCGCTCGTTCAGGGCCCGTCCACGGTGTGCGGCCGGTTCACGGCGCGCCACGGTTCCAGACGATGACCCGCTCGACCGGCTCTCGGGGGGGCGGCGTGAAGTCTCCGCCGGTCGTGTAGGCGACGGGGATGAGCGCGGTCTGGGCCCATGTGGGCGGGATGTCCAGGATCGTGGCCATGCCCGGTTGGTCGGCTTGGTGGGCCGTGGTCATCACCGACCCCAGGCCCCGGCTGCGCAGGGCCAGCTGGAAGCTCCACACGGCCGGGAGGATCGAGGCGTACATGCCCGGCGTCATGCCGTGGGTCGCGCCGACCGCCGCCTCTTGCAATGCAGGATCGGTGATGAGGTTGCGGTAGCGGCTCTCGGCCGCGGCGATGTCGTAGCAGGGGATGACCAGGATCGGCACCTCGCTCATGTGCTCGGCCAGGTACAAGATGGATCGGGAGATCCGGGCGCCCGCCTCGTCACCCCCCTGGAGTTTCGCCTCCAGCATCTGGGACACCGGTGGCTCGGTCAGCGCCCGGTAGTGCTCTCCTACTCGCCGACGTTGATCGGGGTCATCGACAACGACCCAGCGCCAGTCCTGCGCGTTCGAGGCGTTCGGGGCGTAACAGGCCAGACGTATGCACTCGGTCACCACCTCCCGGGGAACGGGACGGCTCAGGTCGAGCCGCCGTCGCACCGCCTTGGTCGTGGTCAGCAGGTGGTCGATCTCGGCCAAATGGTCAAACGCGGGCACGGTCACCTCCGGGCGACTGGTTACGGGACCGAGACCCCGACGGACTAGTCCCGAGTAAGTTACAAAATATCGGACACGATTGCCTACATATTCGAACAGCAGAACCCAGGGCCGACGTCCCGAACGGCCGGCGACTCGGTACGCTTTGCCCCATCCACTAGGGTATTTGTCCTGATGGTCCCGGCCCAACCGACCCATGGCACCGGACCCCGTCGGAGCGTCTCGCCGCCGACGGGCCGGGTCATCGCCGTCATCGCCCTGCTCGTCTCCCAGCCCGAACACGAGTTCAAGCTGTCGGACATCGTCAACGAGCTCGCCATCAGCAAGGCCACCTGTTACGCGGTGATCCGGGCCTTGCTCGACGCCGGATACGTCGTACGCTCGCCCCGGACCAAGGGCTATCTCCTGGGGCCGGCGCTGATCGCCGCGGGGCGGGCAGCGGAACTAGCCTTCCCCGCCGTACGGATGGCCGGCCCCACGGTCCGGCACGTCGCCAACCAGCACAACGTGGAGTGCGTCGCCTCCATCATCGAGAACGGGTTCATCACCGTGATCGACTGGGCCAGCCCGAACTCCAGCGCCAACCATGCTCGGTCGTGGAGCCACGTCGGTCAACGGGTGCCCGTCGTGCCCCCCTTCGGCGCCGTGCAAGTGGCGTGGATGGACGACGAGCATGTGCAGGACTGGCTGGATCGGGCATCCCCGCTCAACCGTGTCACCGATCTGCAGGCCGCGCTCGACGCCGTCCGGAGCCGCGGTTACGACGTCCAGAGCGAGAACGACTCACTGGCCCGATTCCGCGAAGCTCTGGCCATCTTCGACGGCAAGCAGCTGTCCGAGGAGATGCAAGACGCCATCGATCTGCTCATGGCCAAGATCGGGCAGGTCGAGTACCTGCCCGCCCGGCTGCGGGCTGACCGGGGGTACTCGGTGAACGCCATCTCGGCTCCGGTGTTCGACAGCGCCGGCCACCCCGTGCTCACGCTGTCGATCCACGTGGACCGGCGCATGACCGGAACGGAGATCGAGAGCACCGGGCGAGACCTACGGCGGGCTGCCGATGAGATCACCGAGGCCGTGGGCGGCCACGCCCCCGGGAACGCCCCCCGAGCCCGAGCCGGCTAACCCTCAGGATCCAGGCCCAGGATCTGGCTGAGGTTGCCCGACAAGAGACCACTGGATGGGCTCGTAGCACAGCGCCGTCACCG
>JAUTXB010000157.1 GCA_030838245.1 Acidimicrobiaceae bacterium | reverse complement strand
CGAGTTCTTGAACCAGCCGGAAATGCAGGGTTCACTCGGCATGTTCGGCTCACCCGAGGACATGCAGCGCGACTGGGAGGACTGTCGCCGCGGGATCGTCCCCCAGGATCCGTCCATGGGGCTCCAGATCCCCAGCGTCCATGACTCGAGTCTGGCGCCGGCGGGCAAGCACGCGGCCAGCGCATTTGCCTTCTACTTCCCAGTGGAAGTGGATCGGAGCGAGCACGGCCGGCTCAAGGACGAAATGGCGGAGCGGGTGATTGAGAAAATCACACGCCTGGCGCCGAACTTCAAGGACATCATGACTCGCCACACCACGTTCGCGTCCTTTCACATGGAAACCATGTTCGCCTGCCCCGGAGGTGACTTCTGCCAAGGCCTGCTACACCCCGAATTGATGGGTCCGTATCGGCCGGGGCCCAAGGGATGGCTCGATATGCCGATCCCACTACGGGGCCTGTATCTGGCCGGCGCCGGGTGCTATGGCGGACCGGGGATCACCTTCATCCCCGGCTACAACGCCGGATACAAAGCGCTCGAGGATGCGACTGACCTTGTGGACGCCCACCCATAGTCGGCGCCAGCGCCCCCAACCGACGGGTTCCTCGTCCTGGGATCGCTCAATGGGACCAATTGGAATCTGACAGACACGTGTTGGCCGGGTTGTTCGAGGACCGCCTCTCCGAGACACACGACCGACCGAGATCGAGGGGGAGCCTTGCATTGTGGACCGTGGTTGAAACGTATTGCCGCCCTGGGAATGGTGGGTGTCGTGACCCTGGGGGTGGCCGGATCAAGTTCGGCTACCACAGCCGCATCGGCGGGCGGATCGAAAAACTCCGGCATCCCACCCAGCGCGTTCTCCGACCACACTGGGATCACGGCGACCAGCGCGAACGTCGCCAACGTCTCCACCCTGACCGCAGGCCTGGCCAAGGGTGCCCTGGTCGGTGTCCAGGCCTACGCCGACTATGTGAACTCGGCGGGAGGAATAAACGGGCGCAAGATAGTGGTCGACTCGGATGACGACACCTTCACCGGAGCCGGTAACAAGCAACAGACACAGCATGCCATCAAGAACGACTTTGCCTTGGTGGGGGGATTCTCCCTGGTCGACAGCTTCGGTGGCGCACTCCTGAAGCAGAACCCAGGCATGCCCGACGTGTCGGTTACCCTCGACCCCCACACCGGAACCCTCCCCAACGTCTTCAGTCCGGCCCCGGTCTCCGACGGCTGGAACCTCGGACCTCTCGAGTACCTCAAGAAGAAGTACCCCAAGGACATCAACCGCGTGGGGACCCTCGTCAATGACCAGCCTTCCGCAATCACCGGCTGGAAGGGTGAGAAGTATGCCCTGGAGAAGGTCGGCTACAGGGTCGTGTACGAACCCACATACTCGCTCACCCAGACCGATTTCACCGCCAATGTGATCGCGATGAAGAACGCCGGCGTCAAGATGCTCTTCGTCGACCAGGTCCCGGGGTTGTACGCTTCCTCGCTGCTCAAGTCCCTCCACGAGCAAGATTTCCACCCGGTGGTGGTGTTGGGGGCCGCGGCCTACTCGAACACGCTTGTGTCCAACTCGGGTGGTGCTGCGAACGTCAACGGTGACTACCTCGACCAGAACCAGTCGCTCTACGTCGGTGGTGACAAAGGGGTGGTCCCGGCCGTGGGCACCTTCCTCCACTGGGTACAGGTGGCTTCCCCCGGGTTCAAGCCCGATGTCTTCACCCTCTACGGCTGGTTGTCTGGTCAGCTGTTCGCCGAGGGCCTGAAGAAGGCTGGCCGCAACCCCACCCGAGGCTCGCTACTCCAGGCGTTGGCCAAGATCACCACGTTCGACGGGAACGGCATCATCGCTCCAAGCAATCCGGTGACCAAGGAGCTGAGCAATTGCTACCTCCTCGGTCAGGTGGTCAACGGCCGGTTCGTGCGACTCGACGATCCCCCAGTGAGCAGCCCCACCAAGGGGTACCGTTGCGATTACAAGTACGTGAAGCCACCCGGCGCTTAGACGAGTGCGGCCGACGGATTACCTCTTACAAGCTGGGCGCGCCGTCACCCTAGAAAGTCACAGAACCGTGCGCTTCTTGAGTGCCAAGTGAGCAGAACCACACCCCTGAGGGCGTGTTGTACCCACGTCCAGCCAAACTTGGAAGGATGTGGTCGTGAATCCAGACACCATCGCCAACGAGCTGTATGGCTTGCGCCCCGAGGAGTTCACCGCTGCTCGCGACGCTAGGGCGGCTGCAGCCAGGCGGGACGGTGACCGAGAACTCGCCTCCGCAATCAAGAAGCTCCGTCGGCCTACACCGGCAGCCTGGCTGGTCAACCTGCTCGCACGCGAGTATCCCGACCGAATAGTCCGGCTACTCGAGCTTGGCTCGCACATGCGCCAGGCCCAGAGCGCGCTCGCCGCCGCCGACCTGCGTCGACTGTCTAGAGAACGGCGCACGGTGGTCGGAGGGCTCGTAAGTGACGCCAGGGACCTAGCGAGGAGCGCCGGGCAGTCGGTCAGCGAGGCGAGTTGGCGGGAACTGGAGACGACGCTCGAGGCAGCGCTCGCTGATGCCGATGCCGGAAAGGCCATTCAAACCGGTCGGCTGACGACCGGCATGAGCTACTCCGGGCTCGGGCCAGTGGACCTGAGCGGCGCCGTGGCAACGCCGACTAGCAAGCGTGAGGACCGGCGGGTGACCATAAAGGACCGGGAGCCAGACCGTCGTGGTGCCGGGGAGAAGCAGCGGAAGGGCATCGAGGCGGCCGAGCTGGCGGTTCGGGAGGCGGAAGCTGCTGTCGATAGTTTGGAGAGGGAGGCCGACGAACTGGGTCGCCGATTACATGAGTCGCGCCAGCAGAAGAAGCAAAGCCGGCAGGATATCCATGAGCTCGAACGCCAGATTCAGGATCTACGGACTGTCGAAGATCGAGCGACCGCCGCCCAGTCCGATGCCGAGCAAAAGCTGAACGCCACGAAGCGCAAGATGCGCACCGCCAACGGCCGGGTGGTACGGGCGAGAGGCGCACTCAAGGCGCTGAGCGACTGATCCGCTTGCTACGCTCCCACTCGACGGTTTGGGTAGGAAGCGATCATGGCCGCAGCTTTTCGCCTGAAGTGAGCGCCCTCTTCAAACCTCAATCCTCAGCACGCGATCCCTTGTGACTGGCTCAACGTCCGTCCTTCCGGAGTGTGAACAACCAAGCTCGTTCGTCCAAGGTGGCGGGAGGGACCCCGGCGGGGAAGGCCCCAGATGTCGGCGGCGAAGATTCCTACTCCTTCGGTAGTCCAGCCGCCATGCCATCCGGCCAGGCGCGTGTGTTTGGGTTGGCGGCTCAATTTCGCGCAGTCTTCTTGAACGCGGTGCTCCATGGCCTCGTGGACTTCATCCACGGATGGAACCCGATCGCACTCCCAGGTGTAAACCCCAAGCAAGCTGCCAAAGACGGTACGGAACGTCTCCCCTTCGATGGCCTGCCCGTCGAACGGGCCAACAGTGGCCGGATCCGTTCCGTACCGCCCAGGAGGTCCGCTCCCATCCGAGGGTCGTGCCGCCTGCCGATAGGGCTCAGGTTCATACCTAGGCACTATCTGGGTAGTAGAAGGCGCGTCGGGTAAGCGATGGGAAACCGATGCGACGAGTGTGGGGTCTTCGTTTCGCGACGACGCTCGTCTCACGATTTGCGTCGGCCGATCAGCTGCCTCCGGTACCTCGTCCATGTCTCCTCCTCATCGGTGGTGGTCAGCCCTCCATCTGATCTCTCCTAGCTTCAGAGTGCGCCACATACCTGGCAGCCGGCCGAGAAGAGTCCAAGTGCATCCTGTGAATGTGCCTCACCCCCGTGTCGCGAATGTCCTCGCGTTGGTGTCGGTGTAGCTGGTTAGATCGCCACCTGGGTGCCCACGCAAGCCGTCATCGGCACCGAGCCATCGAGTGAGACCGTCACATCTCCACCGGCTCGCCGGCACGCACCAGATCGACGAAAGCCTGTGTCACTGGCGACAACGGGCCCGCGCTGGGAACAGCAAGACCGATTTCGAACGATGCGGCTGGACGAACCTTGATGCCGACAAGCCCGTCGGTGGAGCCAAGAATCGAACCGGTGAGAAAACCCACACCCAGGCCGGCTTTAGCCAGTGCCAAGAACGTCGAGACGTCTGGGACCTCCACCGAGATTGACCGCTCAATCCTTGCACCAGCAAAGAGTTGATCGGCGGCGGTGCGAATCCCCCAGCCTGGAGCGAACTCCACGAAGGTCTCGTCTCGGATGACCTCGGGAGTGACGACCTTTCGATGGGCCAAGTGGTGATCAGTCGGGCACACGAGAATTAGCGGTTCGGCTGCTAACGCCTTGACGAAGACATTCCGAACGGGCGGACCATTGGTCGCGATGAAGGCGGCATCAAGGGTCCCTCGGCCTACCTCCTCGGCCAGCGATGCCGACCCTCCAGTAGCCGGACGGGGCCGAATTGCCACTAATGGCCGCTCTCGGTGGAAGCGAGCTATCAGCCCGGCCACGTCCACCAGGGTGAGGGACTGCATCAATCCGAGCCGGAGGGTGCCGCGCATTCCCTCATTGGCGTCGACCACAGCTGAGCGGGCGGCGGCGGCGGCCTCCAGAGTGCGTCGAGCCTCAGGCAACAGCGCCTGGCCGGCATCAGTGAGGGCGACCTGATGAGTGGTCCGATCGAAGAGGCGGGCGTCCAATTCCCTCTCGAGTGACTGCACCGAGACCGACAGCGCCGACTGAACGAGATGCACACGGGAGGCAGCCCTGGTGAAGCTGCGTTCCTCGGCCACAGCGACGAAATGTTCCAGGTGGCGCAATTCCACTGTTATTCCTCAGTCCGATATCGGTGATGCAAATAATTCGTTGGACAAGATAATAGCCAGCCCTCAAGCTATTGATAGGCGAAAGGGGACCGACATGAGCACCGTTGAGCAACAGGGACAGAGGCTGGCCGTTAGTGGGAGTGCCGGGGTCAGGACGTGGGGCGACCACGATCCGCTGGTCGAGGCCGGCCGCCCGGCCAAGCGCATGTGGTCCACCCCTCATGGTGTGGCGTTCTGGGTGGTGGGCGCCGCCTTCCTCTTGAACATGGCGTTCTCGGCGGTGCCGACCCCCCTCTACGTCCTCTATCAGCAACGTGATCACTTTTCCGGCATCATGGTCACGATCGTCTACGCCGTCTATGCCGTCGGCGTGATCGGTAGTTTGTTCCTCGCCGGGCACATCTCCGATTGGGTAGGTCGTCGACGGGTACTGGTCGTGGCCCTTCTCGTGAACGTAGCGAGCGCGGTGCTGTTCATCTTCTTCCCGAGTCTCGCCGGACTCATCGTGGCTCGCATCGTTTCCGGTATCTCGGTGGGGCTGACCACGGCCACGGCCACTGCATACTTGGCCGAGCTCCACTTGGGTGCCCGCCCCGACGCAACGGGGAAGCGGCCACAAGTCGTTGCCACCGCCGCAAACCTGGGAGGCATCGGCGTCGGCCCCCTGGTGGCTGGACTGCTTGCCCAGTTTGCGCCAGCACCACTACGACTTCCTTACATCGTCGTCGGCGGGATGTTGGCCGTGTTGGCCCTGTTTGTGGCCGTGGCCCCGGAGACCACCACCCCACCCGACCCGCGGCCAGCCTGGCATCCCCAGCGGGTGGCGGTCCCGAAGCATGCCCGGGGTCATTTCTACGCGGCAACATCGGCGGCCATCGCTGCCTTCGCCGTCTACGGCGTCTTCAACTCGCTGGTTCCGAGCTTTCTGGCCGGAACTTTGCACGTGAACTCGCACGCGACCGCCGGAGTGGTTGCCTTTTCGGCCTTTGCCGCAGGGGCGCTTGCTCAGATCGCCCTGGCAAAGCTGGGCAACGTGCGGCTCCTTCGATGGAGCCTGCCAGTTCTGCTGCTCGGACTGGTCTTGTTCGCGACGGGGATGTGGGTGGCCAATCTGGTGGTATTCGTCGTCGGAGGCATCGTGACCGGAGCCGGCGGTGGCCTGGTATTTCGAGGCGCACTTGTGGCTGCCGGAAGCACCGCTCCGACTGAGTCCCGGGCGGAGGTCCTAGCCGGGTTCTTCCTCGGTGCCTACATCGGGCTGTCTGTACCAGTGATCGGACTCGGGATCGCCACCACCTATGCGCCAGCTCGCGATGTGATGCTCGTGTTCGTCGTGTTGGTGGCGGTTGCGGTCACCCTTTCAGTTCGCGCCGTTATCCGACATGCTCACGTCACGCAGTCGCCAAGCTCTCCCCCTTTGAACCCAAGTGGGGGCCCACCATCAAGGCCCACTGAGAGGATTGGCCGCTCGCTTGTCCGGCCCAGCTCAACCGGGTCCGGAATAGCGTCGAGGTTCGAGGCGATCCCGTCGTCGGCATCGACCAGGGGCTCTGGGTGACCATGGAGCGTGGCCCCCTTGACGTCCAAGGTGAAGGCTTTCTCTCAGAGGATTAGCCTCCTGTCAGAGACGACAACAAGTGAGGTGGAGAGCTATGCCCGTCGAACATCTTCCCGCCGACACTGGCTCCGCGGTCGTAGCCGAGATCGTCAAGGAAGAAGGTGCCGTCGTAGTCGACGGGGTGGTGTCCTCCGACCTGTTGGACAGCATCCAAGCCGAGCTCGGACCGTATCTCGAGGCCACACCGCTCGGACCAGATGATTTCAGCGGGTTCCTGACGCGCCGCACCGGGTCCCTCATTGCCCGTTCGCCCTCTGCACGCCAGCTCGTCATGCACCCGCTGGCACTGGGGACGACCAGCAAGGTCCTGGCCCACGCCACGAACTTCCAACTGCACCTGACCCAGGCCATCGCCATCGGCCCCGGCCAGCCGGCCCAGGCCATCCACAAGGACCGGTGGGCATTTGACTTCTTCCCGTTCCCAACCGGCTACGAAGTCCAATGCAACACGATCTGGGCCCTCACCGAGTTCACTGAGGCGAACGGCGCCACACGGATAGCTCTCGGTAGCAGCACCGCCGACGACACTCAAGCATTTACCCAAGCCGATACAGAGCCGGCCGAGATGGAGAGAGGTTCGGTGCTGTTCTACTCAGGCAGCGTGAACCACGGCGGCGGGGCGAATCAGACCGACCAGGTGCGCATCGGCCTCAACATCACTTACAACCTGGCCTGGCTTCGCCAGGAGGAGAACCAGTACCTGGCCACGCCACGCGAGGTGGCAGAGACATTGCCGGTCGAGCTCCTCCGGCTGATGGGGTACGACCGTGGTGCCTATGCCCTCGGCTACATCGACGACCTGCGCGACCCGATCGAAGCCATTCTGCCCGGGTTCGGCGACGTCGGGTTCGCTGTCGCCAACAAGACCTGACGGCAGCCGTCAACTTTCGGAATCGTCTGCTTGAATCGGTGATGGAGCTGACGGTGTCGAATGGGCCGACTCCGGGATGACCCCTTCAGGAGTATCGCCTGCCCGTAGGCGCAACCGGCTGCTCTGGTACGGAGTGAGGCCGTATTCCTTGGCGGACGCCACGACTCAACCGCTCGGTCGTTCAGCGCCGGGCCCGCTCCGGTCGTGCCGGCCGACCCGTTGTGTCCCCGATCCCGAATGCGCCGACAAAGATACAGGTGAGTTGCTCAACGGCATCCTTCATGCTGCACTGCACATAGCCTTGTACCAGCCACATCTCAGCGAATCGCTGTGTCATACCCCCAAGGATCGCCGCGGCAATCTGCGGCTTCAGGTTCTTGTCGACCAGCCCGTGGCGCTGCATCTGCGTGATCGAATCGGCGATCCGCTTGGTGTGTTGCTGATGGCGTTCGAATCGCATGGCATTGACCTGGTCGTCATATCGGGAGACCTGCTCGATCACCCCCATGATCCGCGCCTCGGCACGGTAGCTCTCGAGGTGGCGGGTCAGCGCCTCCCGTATCCGTTGCTCCGGGGGCGCACCTGAATACGGATCCAGGACCACGCTGTCCAAGGGTGCGCTGAGGCGGTCGTCCATGATCTCGGCGACTTCGCGGAAGACCTCATCT
>JAUTXB010000112.1 GCA_030838245.1 Acidimicrobiaceae bacterium | reverse complement strand
CACCACCGAGAACCCATTTTTCGAGGTGAACGCGCCCCTGCTTTCCCGGTCAACGCTCTGGCGGCTGGAGCCTCTGACCGACGAGGAGCTGGGCGAGGTGGTCGCCCGCGGGCTTCGGGCCGAGGAGGCCGACGCCGAGCCCGACGCGGTGGCCGCCCTGGTCGGGTTGGCCGATGGCGACGCCCGCGCTGTCCTCACCACGCTGGAGGTTGCCCTGGCCCTGGCCGGTGACCACGCGGTCACCATCGAGGACGTGGAGCGAGCCCGGCATACCCGCTTGCACCACTACGGCGAGGACGACCACTACGACCAGGTGAGCGCGTTCATCAAGAGCGTGCGGGGCTCCGATCCCGACGCCGGTTTGTACTGGCTGGCCCGCATGCTCGAGTCCGGGGAGGACGCCCGGTTCATTGCCCGC
Organism: Acidimicrobiaceae bacterium; assembly: GCA_030838245.1. The sequence continues at coordinate 2,481 of JAUTXB010000112.1, read as the reverse complement.
CGCCTGGTCATCCTGGCCAGCGAGGACATCGGGGAGGCGGACCCGCTCGCCTTGGTGGTGGCGGACGCCGCTGCCCGCGCCGTCGAGTTCGTGGGGCTCCCCGAGGCGCAGCTGAATCTGGCCCAGGCGGTAGTGCATCTAGCCTGCGCGCCCAAGTCGAACCGGGTCACCGTGGCCCTGGGACGTGCGCAACAGGATGTGCGCCAGGGCCCACGCGGCGATGTGCCCGCCCATCTACGGGACTCCCACTACCAGAGCGCAGGGTCCATCGGGCACGGGAAGGGCTACGTCTACCCGCACGACCAACCCGGTGCCTTCACCGACCAGCAGTACCGGCCGGCTGAGCTGGGCTCGGCTCGCTACTACGAGCCGAGTGACCGGGGCCACGAAGCGGTGGTGGCCGAGCGATTGCGTCGATTGCGGGGCGACATCGAGGAGTCGGAACCCAAACCGGATGACAGCTGAGCTCCGGGGCCCGTACCAGTAGGGCAGACTGTCGGCCATGATTCCGGCCTCGCCATCTCGCTGGAAGGCACGCGCCGCCGCAACGGTGACCGCATTGCTGGGGCTTGGGTTCGCGGTCCCGAACTTGCCGGCCTGGGCCGATCCGACGCCAGCCGCGGATACTACGAGCACGAGCGGATCGATAGGCACGACTGCTCCGGGAGGCCCCGTACGCGCCGGCACTACCCGATTGCCAGGGTCTGTCCCTGTTTTGCCGAACGGTACGACAGTCGTCGGACCAACGAACGGCACTACCCCCATCACCGTTGACGTCGCGCTCAAACCCCGCGATCAATCCGCGCTCGATGCGTTCGTAAAGGGTGTCTCGACGCCCGGATCCTCAACGTTCCACCAGTATCTGAAGGCCGGCGAATTCGAATCCATGTTCGGCCCCACGGCCTCGAGTATCACTGCTACACGCACCTGGCTCGGCACGACCGGTCTCCAAGTAGGAGAGACCAGCGGCGACGGATTGCTCATTCCAGTGACCGGTACCGTCGGTGAAGTTGAACAGGCCCTTGGTGTGGCGCTAGTGGACACGCAACTTCCCAGTGGTCGCGTGGCTCGGGCCAACACAGAGAGCCCCACGGTTCCAACGTCATTGGCCGGCTCCCTGCAAGGAGTGGTTGGGTTGAGCACGGTGGCACAGCCGCAGCCGCAGATTGCGTTGCCAGGCGGAGGTACGCCCGTGCCCACCACTAGTGGCCCTTCCTCTGTAGCGAGCCCAAATGCACAGCAGACGAATACATCGGGACCGACAGCGTGTCCTGCCGCCAATGCTGCCGCTTCGATCTTCGGCGCGTATACGGCTGGGACGATCGCCAATGCCTATGGCTACAATGCGCTGTACGGGCAGGGCCGCCTGGGGTCCGGCACTACCGTGGGCATCTTCGAAGAAGAGCCATATCTAGCCAGTGACATCCAGGGCTACCTAACCTGCTACGGCATCGCCACATCGATCACCAACATTCCGGTCGACGGTGGTGCGGGCACCGGAACACAAAGTGGTGAGGCGGCTCTCGACATCGAAGATGTCGCCGGCCTGGCTCCCGCGTCTTCGATCCTCGTCTACTCCGGTCCAAATACGAGCGTTGGCACATTCGACATCTACGACCAGATGGTGCATGACGACAAAGCCCAGGTTCTCAGCACCAGTTGGGGCATGTGCGAGGGAACTGCAACTGTGGGTGAGATCTCCTTTGAAGCGAACATCTTGGCCGAGGCGGCGGCGCAGGGTCAGAGTTTTTACGCTGCGTCGGGAGATTCCGGCTCTGAGGGTTGTACTACCCCTCGCAAACCCGATAACTCTCTGATCGTTGACGACCCGGCCGGACAACCCAACATAACTGCCGTCGGCGGAACTTCTATGACTTCAGCCGGCACCTCGCCCTCAGAAGTGGTGTGGAACAACGGTATCGGCGCAGGAGGCGGAGGGGTCTCGATTATCTTCACTCAACCGTTGTGGCAGACCGGTCCCGGTACGTCCTCGACTACGTCCTCTTGTCCGGTGAGTTCGGGTCCGGGGACCACGTCGTGTCGGGAGGTTCCTGATGTGTCGGCCTCTGCCGATCCCAATCACGGCTACGTGATGTTCTTCGGGGGGAGCTGGACCGCATTCGGAGGGACAAGCGCTGGCTCCCCGTCGTGGTCCGCCTTGACTGCCTTGACTGATCAGGGATGCACCACACCTATGGGCTTAGTCAACCCGACTCTCTACGCGGCTGGTTCGAGCGCAACCTCTCCCTTCAATGACATCACTGCTGGCAACAATGACTGGCTCGGCACCAACTCCGGACTATATGCAGCCACATCAAATTATGACCGAGCATCGGGATGGGGTACGCCTAAGGCTGCGTCCATAATTGCGGCCCTCCAGCCGTCCGGAGGGTGTCCCTCGGTGACTGGAGTCAGCCCATCAGTCGGACCCATCTCTGGAGGACAATCAGTGGTCATCTCGGGCAACGACCTGGGGACGGT
>JAUTXB010000104.1 GCA_030838245.1 Acidimicrobiaceae bacterium | reverse complement strand
CCAGGTGGGCGGCGAACTCCTCGGTCAGTTCCTCGCCGTTGATCACCAAACGAGTGATGACCATGGCGGGTAGTACTTCGTAGAGGACATCACCGGCTGCGCTCGACGGCAGCTCCCCCCTGGCGATGGCCCGGTCCACGAGTTGCAGACAATTGGTGCGTTTGCTCTCGACAACCTGCGTCCGCATCAGGTTGGCCAAGACTGGGTCGGTGCGCATGGCACAGAGCACACCGGAGATCAGGGCGCCGTCTTCGGAGGACACCGATGTATCGATGTGCTCGATGGTGGCCAGAAGATCGCCCCGGAGCGACCCGGTGTCAGCCACCGGCAGCTCCTCGCACTGGCGTTGGCGGACCGCCTCGGCCACCACTTCGGCCTTGCCCGACCAGTGCCGGTAGATCGTGGCCTTGCCGGCGTGGGCCCGCTCGGCCAGGGCGTCCATGCTCAAGCGGTCGTAGCCCACCTCCAGGACCAGCTCGAGCGCCGCGTCCAGGATGGCCTGCTCCCGGGCTTCGGCCCGAGAGCCGGTTGGCCGGTGATCCTGTTCGGTGACGCTGGTGGCGAGCGGCGTGATCATCGGTCGATCCTGGGGCTGTCTAAAACGAAACGGTTCCGTCTTGGTAACTCTACGGGAACTTACATCGAAACGCAACCGTTCCGTTCCGTTCTGCACCGGCGGCTCCGAACAACCTGGTGAAAGGCATGTCGGGTCGACCCGTCACCTGTGCTCGTCCCCCGCCCCCCTCGTGGTTGAGGTTCAGGAGCCGGCGCCGCCCGACGGGCTGCAGGACCGGGGATCCCAGGGCTGCAATGCCTCGGTGGGTGCGGTCGGGGCCGCGAATCCGGCGCTCACGGCGGACGAGGTCGGGGTAGTGGTCGCGGAGGCTGGGGCCGTGGTGGCGGTCGAGGCGGCCGGGATGGCCGGCGGATTGACGGCGAATTGGGTGCCGGTCACCACCGTGACCTGGGCGCCGTTGGCGGTAGGGCCGAGAGCCATGATGACGGCACCGGAGATGGAATGGGCCACCGCTTGCGCTGCGGCCTCGGCGGCCGGGGTCATCTGCGAGTAGTAGACGACCGTCTCCGATTGGGTGGCCACCGACGGTGTGTCACCGATCCCGGCGACCTGGAAACCGAGGGCCTGAAGGGCGCTGGACGTGTCCGCCGCCTGATTGGTGGCGCCCGATCCGTTCAAGACGGAGACGGTGACGGCACCGGGGGCAGGGAGCTTGCCGCCGTGCATGGTGTCGGTATTTGGGCTCACGCCGAGGAACTGGTCGATGACCTGTTGATCGGCCACCTGGCTCGGGAACTCGATCTGGCCGTAGTCGCCGCCTTTGTAGTTGTAGGACTGCGCCGGGCCGACCGACACCGGCATGGTCAGTTGTGGCGCCGAGTTGGCGTTGACCGAATGGAAGGTGGTGACCAAGCTGACCATGTCCGACTGGGACAGCTGTTGGTCCACCGAGAGCTGGGGGGCCACGCCGGAGACCAGGTGAAAATCGGTGATGGGGTTGGTCAGCCCGTTCTTGGCCACGGCGCTGGCCAGCACCCGGAGGAATTCGTGGTCCCGGCGGATGCGGGCCAGGTCGCTCTGGTTCTCGAAGGGCCAGGTGGTCGGATCGGTCGAGGTGACGCCGGGGCCTTTGTACTGCAGGTGCCTCGCCCGAACCACCTGGAGGGCATGCAGCCCGTCGAGGTGGATGCAGCCCGGGGCCGGGATGTTCAGCCCGGAATAGGCGTCGTAGACCGGCTCGGGAAAGTACATGCTGATCCCACCCAGGGCGTTGACCACGTTGGCGAAGGTGTCGAAATTCAGCTCCACGTAGTGCTGGATGGGGATGCCGAAGTCCTCCTGGATGGCCGCCACCAGCTGCGTGGGGCCCTCGTACAGCGCGGCGTCGATCTTGTTCGCCCCAGTGGTGCGGGCGTTGGGGACGAACAAGTCGCGGGGAATCGACAGGATGGAGATCGACCGCTTGACCGAGTCGAGGTGGAGAATCATGACCACGTCACTGTTGACCCCGGTCACTCCCTGGGAGCACAGGCCGTAGGCCGCGTTCTGTTGGGCCAGGCCGCACCGGGTGGTGGACCCGACCATGAGGATGTTCTGGGTATTGGCGTCCGCCCCGGTCACCATGTTGGCCGAGAGGCCCTTGACCTTGATCCGGTGGATCTGGTGGTTCAGGTACCAGGCGTAGCCGAAGGTGCCGGCGGCGATCAGGACGATGACGGTGGCGATCGACACGACGATCCGTCGGAGGCGATGTTTCCGCCGCCGGGCCTTGCGCTCGTTCCGGGAGAATCGCCGCATCTGCTGGCCCAGAACGCTCAGGCCCGTCTCGTCGAAGGTGGCTCCCGGGGCATTCGCAGCCGACCGAGAGCGCGAGTGGCGACCGGGGGGCGATGAGCTCGCGCCCCGGAGCGCCATACGGCCACCGCTTTTGGCCCGGTGGGCATGGGCCGGCGCCCCCCGACGCCGTTGACCTGGTACGGGCTGGCCGGCCATGGGTTGGAGCGCGCGCGAACGCCCCTCACTGGGAGAAGAGCCACGTCGGGACGGACGGGAAGGGTCGGTAGCGGGCCCCGATGGACCGCTGCTGGCCATGGCGGCCCACGGTAGCAAGGCGGGAGGGGCCCCTTAGATGTGTGCAAGCTGTGGAACGATTGGACTCGTGACCGAGCGCATCACCGTGATCGGGCTGGATCATGTCGTTCTGAACGTGGCCGACGAGGAGCGCTCGCTGGCCTTTTATTGTAATGAGCTCGGGCTTGTGCCAGTCCGGGTCGACGAATGGCGGCGACACGAGGCCCCCTTTCCCTCGGTGCGGTTGGACGCCGGCACCATCATCGATCTGCTCGGTACCCCCCGAACCGGAGAGAACGCCGACCACCTGTGCGTGGTGGTGGAGGCGGTGGACTTCGATGCCGTGAAGGCCAGCGGTCGGTTCGTGGTCGTCGACGGGCCCGCCCGGCGCTACGGCGCCCGGGGTGAGGGAACTTCTCTGTACGTCCGGGATCCGGACGACAACGTGATCGAGCTGCGGTACTACTGAAGACGCTGGTCCTCGCATCGTGTGCCTGATCGGCCACTGACCTGGACAGAGCCCCGGGACTACTGATCGGGCCCGGACCCCCGAGAGGTGCGCAGGGCGTGGAGGACCGACCCGCCCACCACGGCCACCACCGCCAGCGGGGCAAACCACCACAGGTTCACCCCGTGATGGGCTGCCAGCCAGGTGGCGGCGAGGATGACCACGGCGGCCCCGGCCATCCGCCAGTCGTCACCAACGACGAAGTCGTACCAGAAGTGGGCGAACGATCGGAGGTAGCGCATCCTCACCGTGCCCTGGAGAGTGCCTGGCTCCGTCGGAGCAAGACGACCAAGCCGATAGACGATGCGGCGACCAGGGCAACCACGCCGAGGATGGCGGCGTCACTGCCGGGCCAACGGATGCCGGCCCCTTCGGCTCCCCAAAAGGTGCCGAAGCTGGTGAGCAAGATCCCCACGACGAACTTCATGGAGTTCTCAGGAACGCGGGCCAATGGGGTGCGAAGGATGACGCCGACCGAACCCACGATCACCAAGGCGGCGGCCGCCCCGGCCGCGGCCGGACCCAGCTGGTGGGCGCTGGCGCCGAAGGTGACGACGATGAACGCCACCTCGAGCCCCTCGAGCAAGACCCCCTTGAACGCCACGGTGAACGAGTACCAATCCATCTCCCGGCCGGTCGATGCGGTGTGCCGCGCACCCTCGACCGCGGCTTTGTAGATGGCGTCCTCGTCGTGCAGCGCCTTCAACCCGCCGGCGCGGAGGATGGCCTTTCGCAGCCATTGGAGACCGAAGACCAACAAGAGGGCACCGACAAAGAGGCGGAGGGGGGCCAGTGGGATGTGCCCGATCGCAGGCCCCAGCACGGCCACCACGCCGGCCAGGACCACCAGCGCAGCCCCGGAGCCTATGAGGGCGGAACGCCAACCTCGGGTGAGGCCGACAGCCAGCACGATGGTCAGCGCTTCGACCATCTCCACGGAGGACGCCAGAAAGGTCGAGATGACCAGGAGCGCTTCGTGCACGGCCTCGATCCTCCCACGAGGAACACAGGGGCTGCGCTCAGCCCCCTGAGAACGCGCTGAGGGCGAGCAGCGAAGCGGCCACCGAGAGGGGAACCAGCACCACGCCCACCTTCGAGTAGGTCAGAGCCGACGGCCGGGCCCGTTCGGCCCGAGCCACTCGCATCCAAAAGATGGCCGACAGCGATCCGGTGATCACCAAGTTGGGGCCCAGGTCGAGGCCGATGAGCAACGCTCGGGGATGGGCAGGGGGTCGGGCCGAGAGCAGGACGGCAGCGGGCAGATTGTTGATGAGCGACGCCGTGCCCACCCCCACCCAGGCGGTGGCCCACGATCCGAGCGAGGCCATGAGCCGGCCCGGGCCATCCCACAGGCGGGCAACGGTTCCGAGCACGGTGGCCAGTACGAACAAGCCGGTAAGAACGGGCACGTTCACCGCTCGAGCCGTCGACGGCAGCGAGAGCCTCCCGATGAGTACTTGGGCGCCGGCCACGATCACGCCGGCGGCGGCGACGGGGATGGCCGGACTGGGTACGACCAGAACGAGCACGACGGCGGCGGCCAGACCGACCAGGCCGAATCCCATCCGGAAGGCCACGCGTTCGATGTCGTCTCGGCCCCCGTGCTGTCGCCAGTCCCGGTGACGCCAGACCACGACGACGAGAGCGGTCACCGCCACCGCGGCGATCCACGCCGGAAACATGTGCGCCGCGAACGTGCTCCCGCTGATGTGGGTGTCGGCCAGGACCAAGAGGTTGGTCAGGTTGGATCCGGGGAGGAGCAGCGACGCCGAGTTGGACATGAAGACGGCGCCGTAGAGGAACGCGGTCTCGTCGATCTTCCGGTGCCGGGCGGCATGGAGGAGGATCGGCGTGAGAAAGACCACCGATGTGTCGAGATTCAAGACGACGGTGACCGCGGCCACCAACGCCATCATCGAGCCGAAGAGGACCAAGCCCCCTCCGGGAAGTCGGGCTAGAGCCGCGCCTGTCGCTTCGAACAGCCCGTCGGAGGCGGCGACCGTCCCGATGAGCAACAGCCCGGCGATGAGCACGAAGGGCGGCCACGTCTGGCTGAGGGAGTGAACGAGGTCGGGACCCACGGTGCCCCCGGGCATAGCACGCCACCGGGATCGAGCGGATGCCGGTCGAAGGCGGGCTCAGCTGATCGTCTAGGAGAGCGGTACGCGTGCAGCGCCGGCTGGTGGCCGGTTGCCAGCCGATGCCGCGCCGGTCCCTCGGCGCTGGCCGGCAGACACAGTTCTCTCGGGCGATGGGGTATCGGTGTGGTGCAGCACCAGATCGCCCCGGCGGACCCGCAGCGTGTCGAGCCAGTAGCGCACGGTCCAGCTCGGCCAGTTGTTGGTGATCCGACCCGTCGCCGTCTTGTACCAACTACGGCAGTTGCCCGCCCATGCCGTGGTGCTCATGAGCCGTTGGGTTCGCTGGCTGTCGCGCCGGAACGCCTCGGGCCTGACGTCCACCGACACGCGCGACGACGGGGACCGACCAGTTGTGGTGGCGAGAGCCAAGGCCTGGAGGACGTAGCTGACCTGCCGTTCCACCATGAACAGGATCGAGTTGTGGCCCAGGTTGGTGTTCGGGCCATAGAGCATGAAGCAATTGGGGAAACCGGAGACCGTCATGCCCAGGTAGGCCTCGGCCCCGCCTCGCCACTCGTCGACCAGCTTCCGACCCTCGACCCCGGTGATGGCTATGTGGGAGAGGAAATCGGTGGTCTGGAAGCCAGTGGCGTAGATCAAGACGTCGGCCGGGTAGCGGTGACCGCCGGCGGTGACCACGGCGTCGGCCTCGACGTGGTCGATGGGATCGGTGACCACCTCGACGTTGGGCCGGAGCAGGGCCGGATACCAGTCGTTGGAGATGAGGATGCGCTTGCAGCCGAGGGGATAGTCGGGAACCACCGCCGGCTCCGGCAACCGGTCGGAGACGACCTGGGCGCGAATGCCTTTATCGAACGTGCCGGCCAGCTTTCGGCCGGGCCAGCCGTCGCGACGGAAGAGCAGCCAGCGAGCTTCGAACGACCAGTAGATCTTCCAGCGGTAGGCAAGCTCGAAGGGTCGGAGGTGTTCGAGGCACCATCGTTCGATGGCGCCGTAGGCGCGGTCCCGCTTGGGCCCGACGTAGTTGGTGCTGCGCTGGAAGATGGTGAGCGCCGAGGCCTGGCTGGCCACCGGGGGGACGAACTGGATGGCGCTGGCGCCGTTGCCCACGACGGCCACCCGCCGGCCATCGAGCTGGCAGTGGTGGTCCCACCGGGCCGAGTGGAAGGTGTTTCCTTCGAATGTCTCTGCACCGGGCAGGTCGGCGACCGCCGGTCGGTTGAGCTGCCCGCAGGCGAACACGACCACGTCGGTGACGACCTCGCGGGTCGATCCTCGTCGAGGAGTCACCGAGAGGCGCCACTGGGCCTGTTCCTCGTCGAAGTGGGCCTCGTCCACCGTGGTGGCGAACTGGATGTGTCGGGCCAGGTCAAAGCGGGTCACGCAGTCCTCGGCGTACCCGAGGATCTCCGGCTGTTCGGCGAAGCGCCGGGACCAGTCGGTCTTGGGGGCGAAGGAGAACGAGTACAGGTGGGAAGGGACATCGCAGCCACTGCCGGGATAGGTGTTGTCGCGCCACGTGCCGCCCACACCGTCGGCCTGCTCGTAGATGGTCATGTCGGTGACGCCTGATCGCTGCAGCTGCATGGCCATGGCCAGGCCGGACAGCCCAGCACCGACGATCGAGACCGACGGCGGTCGGGCGTCCGCGTCCCGGAGGGTCCGCTGCATCAAGCGACGTCCTAGATCCAGTGCCATCCAGCTCCCGAGGTGCGATCTCTGCCGAGGGGGTGCTCGCGAACCTAGTCGGAGTAGTCCAGCAACGGCCGAAGCCACCGTTGGCGGCCTGCCTCAGCCTTGGTTCGAGGGGTACTCGCCACGTTGCCCGGCCCTGGCGATGAGTTCGGTGGCGCAGTTCAGTCTGAACAATTGGTTGCATTCCGATATCGAGATCGATCCAGAGGAGCGCAGATGAGTCTTCCCCGCGTGGTGTCCCGCGATGCATGGCTGGTGGCACGAAAGGAGCTGCTCACTGGCGAAAAGTCGATGACCCAAGCCCGGGACGAGCTGAACACCCGGCGGCGGGAGCTTCCCATGGTCAGAGTCGAGAAGGACTATGCCTTCGAAGGGCCCGAGGGAACTGTCACGCTGCTCGATCTCTTCGACGGCCGCCGCCAACTGATCCTGCGCCATTTCATGTTCGACCCGAGCTGGGACGACGGGTGTCCGAGCTGCACCGCCGCGTCTGACGAGGTTTCGGACGGACTCCTCGCCCATCTCCATGCCCGGGACACCTCGTTCGTCGCCGTGTCCCGCGCGCCCCTGTCCAAGATCGAGACCTACAAGGACCGAAAGGGCTGGACCTTCCCGTGGTACTCCTCCCACGGAAGTGACTTCAACTACGACTTCCACGTCACCCTGGACGCGTCAGTTGCACCCGTCGAGTTCAACTACCGGACGATGCCCGAGCTCGATGACGTGGGATTGGGTTGGCTGGGGGAAGGGTCGTCCGAGCAACCAGGCCACAGCATGTTCCTGCGAGACGGCGATGACGTCTTCCATACCTATTCCATGTTCGCTCGAGGGGCAGAGATGCTCGGGGGCTCGTACTACTTCCTCGACCTGACCGCACTCGGCCGCCAAGAGGATTGGGAGGAGCCCAAGGGTCGTGCCGACCTGGCCCGTGGGGCGGTCCCGGACTTCGCAACCTGATCAAAGCCGGCTGGTCCAAATTCACTAGTGTCCGATACTCGTGGACACGACAGGCTGAGGGCTTGCTCTCGATCGTGTGTCCCATCGTGGACGACAGCGAGTGGAGTGGCGTCGGCATCTTCAACGCCACCGCTGACGAGGTGGTCCGCACCATGAACGACGATCCCGGCGTCAAAGCGGGCGTCTTCACCTACGAGGCTCACCCGGTGCCCAGCTCTCCCGGAGATGGTCTCGCCGCCTGAACGGGACAGCCGGACCCGCCGAGAAAGTCATGTGCGCGCGCGGTTTGAACTGTGAGCCTGCGGGGAACTGATTGAGCGGGATCACACCGGGTCCCACTGAACGGGGAGGGCGAAGGACGATGGTGATACTGCTTGCATTGCTACTGGTGCTGATCTTCTTTGGTATGGGCTTCGCGTTGCACGCCCTTTGGATCGTGGCTGTCGTGCTCTTCGTGGCGTGGCTCATCGGTCTGGCCCTCGGTCGGGGTGAGAGCGCGGGGAGCCACAGGTTCTACCGCTGGTAGCGCGCGCAGCCCAGCTCCGGTGCGCCCCGCGGTGCTCGACCGCGTTGAGGTCACCTGCTCACGGGTGAATCTCCCCATCGGGTCTCCTGACCTATCTTGTGCCCTGAGAATTCTCTCAGGGTCAGTGGTGGCGGGAGCTCACTCGAAATCGTGGGAATTCGACCGTGTACCGGGACCGCGGTTCGCACCGGGTGCCGGGCCGTCCGTTCAGGAGAAACGGGGACGGATCGACCATTTCCACTGTGCCGCGTTGGCATTTGGCCATGCCGGCGGCGCCCGTTTGCGACTCCCCTCGGTGGGCGAGGGGGGACTTGAACCCCCACATCCTTTCGGACACAGGAACCTGAATCCTGCGCGTCTGCCAATTCCGCCACTCGCCCGAGCGACTGGTGAAGATTACCTGACCGTACCTACCCCCTGTACCGCTGCCCCCCCGGTAGGCTGGGGCCCAGCATGGGACTGCAGAAGTTTGAGGGGCGCCTGGAGCGCCTGGTAGACGGCACCTTCTCAAAGGCATTTCGCGGGGAGCTCCATCCCGTTGAGATAGGCCGCCGCCTTACCCGAGAGATGGACCTCCAACGTCGTTTGGGGGTCCACGGTCTCATCGCGCCCAATGCCTTCGGCGTTCGCCTGGCCACCGACGACTTCGAGCGGTTCGAGAGCTTCCTCGAGGCTCTGATCCGAGAGCTGGAGGAAGCGGCCCGAGAGCATGCCCGCAACGAGAACTATGTGTTCGTCGGCCCGGTTACCGTGACTGTCTACGAGGATCGCCGCCTGCGCCGTGGGCGGTTCGACGTGGTCTCCGAATTCAAAGAGGGCCCGTCCGGCTTGGCCGCGGCGTCGTTGGTCCTGGCCGAGGGGGGGCGGATTGTCATCGGTGCCGAGACGGTGACCCTCGGGCGCCTGCCCGAGAGCACGGTGGTGTTGTCGGACCCCAATGCCAGCCGCCGCCACGCAGAGATCAGGCGGCTCGGCAACGAGGTAGTGCTGGTGGACCTCAATTCCACCAACGGGACCCGGGTGAACGGGACGCCCATCCGGGAGCGAAAGCTCATGGATGGTGACGAGATCAGGATTGGGACGACCTCCGTCCGGTTCGAGGCCTCGTGACGGGCATCGCCTGAACCCACATGCACATCTTCTTGGTAACGGTCCCGAACCCGGTGAACAACACCCCGGTTCTGCGCGCTCTCGAGTACGTGATCATCATCTTGTTGTGGCTGTTCTTCATGTGGGTGGTCCGGGCTGTGTGGGTGGAGGTCAGGCCCCTCCAGCGAAGGCGGCAACGGCGCAATGAGAACCCGGCCGTCGCCGACACGGGAGGGTCACGGCGGGGTAAGCGCCTTCGCCTCCACGTGGTGCGCCCCGAGGACAGGGTGGGACGTACCTACGAGCTCGACGATGAGGTGACCGTGGGCCGAGCGGCCGGTTGTGGCGTGTCGATCGACTACGACACCTACGCCTCCAACCTCCATGCTCGGCTGTTCCGGCAGAACGGGGACCTCTGGGTGGAAGACCTCGGCTCCACCAACGGGACCTGGGTCAACACCCGGCGCATCGGCGAACGGACCCAATTGGAAAAGGGGGACCTCCTCCAGGTAGGCGGCACCGTCTTCGAGATCGGGAAGTGACATGACCGTCCTGCGGTCGGGATCGGCCTCCGACACCGGACTGGTCCGGTCTTCCAACCAGGACCTGGCCGTTGCCACCGCCAGCCTCTTCGCCGTGGCCGACGGGATGGGCGGTCACGCCGGCGGTGAGGTGGCCTCCCAGGTCGCCATCGACGCGCTGCAGCAGGCTTTCGGGCAACATCCGTCGGGTCCCGGACTAGCCGAAGCGGTCCTGTCGGCCAACACTGCGGTCTGGGTGGCCAGCCAGGAGCGGGCCGACCTGCGGGGAATGGGCACCACGCTCACCGCAGTAGCCCTAGTCAACGAAGAGGGACGAGACGTCCTGGCCTTGGTCAACGTGGGCGACTCGCGCTCGTACCGGTTCCATGACGGTGAGCTGAGCCAGATCACCACCGATCACAGCCTGGCCGAAGAGATGGTCCGCAACGGCGAGATCACCCCGGCCGAGGCCATGGTCCACCCCCATCGGCACATCCTGACCCGGGCCTTGGGCGTGGCCCCCGAGGTCACGGCCGACCTGTGGCGCATCCGCCCCGAACAGGGCGACCGGTACCTGCTGTGCAGTGACGGGCTCACCAACGAACTGACCGACGACGAGATCACCCAGGTCCTGTCTACGATCCACAACCCCCAAGAAGCGGTGGAGGCGCTGGTGCAAGCGGCTCGGGACCACGGGGGAAGCGACAACATCACCGCGGTTCTGGTCGACGTGATCATCGGTGAAGCCGACGACGGCTCGACGCCGGCGGTGGCGGCGGTCGAGGCCGGTGCTTTCGGTGAGGATCCCACCACGTCTCCCGGTGGCGATGCCTCGGGGGCCGGGACGGCGACGCGGGCGGAAGGGCCGGAGGCACCGGCCGGGAGAACCTTTGTCGAGTCCGACACGCTGAAAGGCCGAGAGCGCCGCCGTGCCCGGCGACGGGAGCGACGCCAAAAAGGAGCACGTCGGTTGCTCACCTTCCGGGCGTTGCTGGTCGTGGTGATCCTGGCCGCGGTGATCTACGGGGCCTTCTACTCCGTGCGCTGGTACAACAACAACTCCTACTACGTCAAGGCCCACAACAACGAGCTGTACATCTATCAGGGCCGGATCGGCGGGTTCTTGTGGTACCACCCCGTCGTCATTGAACGAACCGGCGTGCACACCGGTGACGTACCCGCCCCCTACCTGACCTCGATCCAGGCCGGTGTCCAAGAATCGTCACTGGCCAGCGCCCGGAAGTACGTGAGCAACCTGAAGGCGGCGCAGAAGAGCACGCAGACCACCACCCCGCCGCCCGCTCCGACCACCACCACCACGTCCACCGTGCCTGTGCCGGCGACGGTGCCGCCCACGACGGCGGCGGGAGGCATCTGATGGAGAAGCGGATCCGCCGTCTGGGTGTCTTCATGCTGCTCTGTTTCGTGGCGCTGTTCATCCAGCTCAACAACATCCAGGTGCTGAAGGCCCACTCGCTGGCCACCAGTCAGGAGAACCCCAAGGTGATCCAGGCGGCGCGAACCCAACCTCGAGGCGAGATCCTGGCTTCTGACGGCACGGTGCTGGCCCAGTCCGTCCTCGCTGCTCCCGGTGACTACTACAAGTACCAGCGGGTCTATCCCCCCGCCACGGCCAGCCTCTACTCCAACATCGTCGGCTACGACTCTCTGATCTACGGCAAGTTGGGTGTCGAGGCGTCCTACAACCAGGACCTGTCTGCGCATAACCGCACACCGACGTCGTTGCGAGACCTCTTGACCAACACGACGGTGACGGACAACGTCACCCTGACCGTGCGTCCCAAGGTGCAACAGGCGATGGAGTCGGCCCTGAACGCCATCCCGCGGCCGCCCGGCTCGGCCCCCGTCTCCGCTGTGGCCATCGATCCCACCACCGGTGCCATCCTGGCCATGTACTCGACGCCGACCTTCGACCCGAACCCGCTGGTCTCCCAGGACACCAAGGCAGAGACGGCGGCACGCACAGCCGACCTCGCCGCTGCCGGGAACCCGTTGCTGGCCAAGGCCTACGAGGACACCAGTGCTCCGGGTTCCACCTACAAGGTGGTGACGTCGAGCGCCGTGTACGACCATCAACCCGCGCTGGCCAACGTTGACTATCCGGTCACGGGCTGTATCACGTTGCCGCAATCGAACCTGCCGCTGTGCAACTACAACAAAGGGGCAGAAACCTGCGGCGGCACCCTTCAGGTCAGTCTCCCGGCATCGTGCAACACCGCGTTCGCCCAGATGGGGATGAGCCTGGGCGCCGTGTCGGAGAATGCCGAGGCACAAGCATTCGGCTTCAACCAGGTTCCCCCCCTCGACCTCCCCGGGGCGGTGGCGTCGCAGTTCCCATCGGTGGCGGCCCTGACTAACAACGCCCCGTCACAGGCGTACTCCGCCTTCGGTCAGCAGAACGTCACGGCGTCGGCCCTACAGATGGCACTGGTCGGGGCGGGCATCGCCAACGGCGGAGTGATCGAGACGCCTCACGTGATGGCCCAGATCCGCGACTCCCAGGGCAACCTCGTCACCTCCTACGCACCGAAGACGTGGCTCAAGGCCACCTCGTCAGCTACGGCCCAACAAGTCACCTCGCTCATGCAGGGGGTCGTGACCAACGGAACGGCCGCCGGCGTGTTCCCAGCGGGCCAAAACGTTGCGGCCAAGACGGGAACGGCCGAGGTCGGCAGCCAGGCCCAGTACACGACCGACTGGATGGTTGCCTTCGCCCCGGCCGACCATCCTCAGGTAGTGGTGGCCGTGGTCGCACCGTTCCAGCCCTCGTCGCTGACCGGTGCGCAGACGTCCGGCCCGCCGGCCTGCGCCATTCTCCAGTCTGCGCTGTCCCAACCACAAGCGTGCCCGGGCACATGACGCTCCCGACGGCAACTGCCGCCAAAACGACCGCACCTCCTGAGAGAGACCTGATGAGAACCCCAGTATCCGACAACCACAGACGTAGGCTCTGACCCACATGGACGAGATCCCCGAGACCCCCGCACCACGAGTATTCAGCGGCCGCTACGAGCTCAATCATCTCATCGCCAGGGGCGGGATGGCCGAGGTGTACCGGGCCCACGACCGTCTGCTCGACCGCCCGGTGGCGCTCAAGGTGCTGTTCCCGGAGCTCTCGATCGACCGATCGTTCGTCGAGCGGTTCCGACGGGAAGCACAAGCGGCGGCCAACCTGTCCCACCCCAACATCGTCCCGGTGTTCGACTGGGGCGAGGACAGCGGCACGTACTTCATCGTCATGGAGTTCGTCGACGGTCGGCCCCTCTCGTCGATTCTCAAGACCGCCGGCCCACTGGCGGCCGACCGGACGGCGGAGATCGCCGCCCCGGTAGCCGCCGCCCTCGGCTATGCCCACAAGCACGGCGTGGTCCACCGCGATGTGAAGCCGGGCAACGTGTTGATCACCGACGACGGCCAGGTCAAGGTGACCGACTTCGGGATCGCCCGAGCGGTGAACACCGAGGAGAGCCTGACCCAGACCGGCGCGGTGATGGGCACGGCCACGTACTTCTCACCCGAACAGGCCGAGGGCATGGGCGTGGACTCCCGTACCGACATCTACTCCCTGGGCGTCGTCCTGTTCGAGATGGTCACCGGTCGACCCCCGTTCCTGGGCGACACCCCGGTGGCGGTGGCCTCCAAGCACGTACGGGACCACCCACCGTCCCCCCGGGAGCTCAATCCGTCGATCCCGCCGACCTTCGAGGCCATCATCCTCAAGGCCATGGACAAGAACCCCGACTTCCGGTACGCCACCGCCGAGGAGCTGCGGGCCGACCTGCTGCGCTTCAACGAAGGCCGCGACGTCCTGGCCGCGCACGAGGACCATACCCAGATGGTCGCCGGGCTCGGCGCCACCGGGGTCATGGGGGGCATGGCCGCCACCCAGGCGGTCGGCGCGGTGGGCGGGACGCAATCGGTACCCGCCCAGTCGGGCGAGTACGCCGACGCGGAACCCAGGCGCAACCGCACCAAGACCTACGCCATCATCTTGGCCATCCTGTTGATCCTGTTGATCGTGGTGGGATTGTTGCTGGCCCGGTCACTCGGGTACCTGGGAGGGGGCAGTTCCTCGTTCTCCATGCCCTATGTGGTCGGACAACAGGCCAGCCAGGCCGAAACCACGCTGCGGAACGACGGGTTGGCCGTGCAGATCAAGGACCAGACGGCGCAGGCGCCGACCGTGAACAACACGGTGCTGAGCCAGGCGCCCAATCGGGACAAATTGGTGAAGAAGGGCGACACGGTCACGTTGACCGTGGCCAAGGTGATCACCATCCAAATGGAGGTGGTCCCCTCGTTAGCCGGGCAGACCCAGTCGCAGGCCCAGAACACCCTGAATGCGAGCCACCTGACCTTGGGCACAGTGACCTCGGCGTCCTCTGACGCTTTCCCCGCCGGTCAGGTGGTCTCGTCCACTCCGGCCGCCGGCACGAGGGCCCCGAAGAACTCAGCCGTCAACATCGTCGTGTCGACCGGTTCTCCGCCGCCCACGACCACGACAACGGCGCCACCGCCGCCGACAACCACGACCACGGCACCACCACCGACCACAACCACAACCACGGTGCCGCCATCGACGACAACGACTACCAACCCGGCGCCACCGACCGGCCCATAGTCATTCGGGCAAGGTGGCCGGTCTCGGTCAGTCCGTGTAGCGCCCCGTCGAAGCCAGGAAGGTGGCCAGTAGCGC
>JAUTXB010000056.1 GCA_030838245.1 Acidimicrobiaceae bacterium | reverse complement strand
GGTCCCCCGAACATTCGGTGCAGTGCTTTGATGGAGTCGTGCCCTGGATCTTCCTGGTCGTCAGCTTGGTCGGTGCCACGTTCGTGGTCAACGCCTATTTCCCGTTCCGACGGGAGCCACTGACCGTCGTCAGCTTCGCCCTCGGGTGGATCGCCGGTGAGCTCCCGATCCAGATGATCGTGGTGCAAGCCGCCCTCACCGCCGTCTTTGCCTGGGCCGGGGCCTTCCGGGCCTGGCCGGGGTGGGTGGGCCTGGCCATCGCCGCGACCTCCTGGTGCGGTCTCACCGGCCTGGCCGTCATCAGCCATCAATCTCGCCACCTCGTGACAACGGCTCTGGACGATGCAACTGGCGGTCCGGTGCCGGCCGAGGGCATCGACTTGTCACCGGCATGGAACTATTGGTGGCGCCTGGCCATCGCCGTTCCCTTTCGATGGCGGTCGATCAGGCGGGTCAAGAACATCGACTACTGGGGCGACGGCAACTACCGCCACAAGCTCGACATACTCCAGCGCCGCCAAGGGCATCCCGAGCGGGGCCCGGTCCTCTTGTACATCCACGGCGGTGCCTGGATGATCGGGGACAAGAAGCAACAGGGCATCCCCATGATGCACGAGCTCATCGAGCGCGGCTGGGTGTGCGTGGCTATCAACTACCGCCTGAGCCCCCGGGCCACCTGGCCCGAGCACATCGTCGATTGCAAGCGGGCCCTGGTCTGGATCCACGAGCACATTGCCGAGTACGGGGGCGACCCCGACTTCGTCGCCGTGTCGGGTGGATCGGCCGGCGGACACCTGTCCTCGCTCCTCTCGTTGACCCCGAACGAGCCGGCGTGGCAGCCGGGCTTCGAGGGCGCCGACACGTCGGTGCAGGCCTGCGTTCCCTACTACGGGGTCTACGACCTCACCGGCGACCCCAGGACGTCGGGAGCCTATGGGCCCGGGCTGGTGGAACTACTCGAGAAACGAGTGTTCAAGGCCTCCATCGGCGATCGCCCCGAGATGTTCGAACAGGCGTCGCCCACCTATCGGGTCAACCGGTCGGCCCCGCCCATGTTCGTGCTCCACGGTGTGAACGACACCTTGGTCCCGGTGTCGATGGCCCGGGACTTCGTGGCCCGGCTCCGGTCGGTTTCCCGGTCGACCGTGGCCTACGTCGAGCTCCCCCGGACCCAACATGCCTTTGACGTGTTGGCCTCGATCCGGTGCCGCCACACCACCATGGGAGCAGTCCGGTTCTTGGAGGCCATCCGGCGCAGGTCCGGCGCCGAAAGCCCCGGAGAAACCGCAAGAAGCGAAGATCCTCAGCGTTATACAGCCCGTTGATGCGGCCCGTTCGCCGTTGCACGCGCGTGGCTCACCTGTTGGACAACCCCACGTATCTATGACCTAGTGTGACTAGAACACGTTTCGGTCTTGCGTGAGAACGGCGGCCCGAGCACCGCAAGACAGCCGAACAACTTCGAGTCAAAGGGGAAACCTTGAGGACAGCCTCATGGAAGATGCGCATGGCCGTCACCGGGATGGCCGCTGTGGTCGGATTGGCCACAGTCAGTGGCGCAATCAGCTCGTCAGCGTCGGCGGCTTCGAGCAAGATCCCATCGAGCGCCTTCAGCGACCACACCGGGATTACCTCGAACCAGGTGACCGTGGGCAACGTCTCGACCCTAGCCATCGGTGGTCTGTTCAAGGGCGCCGCCGTCGGCGCCGAGGCCTATGCCGCCTTCGTGAACTCCACCGGCGGCGTGAACGGCCGGAAGATCAAGGTGGACAGCAGCGACGACGGCTTCAGCGGGGCGACCAATAAGCAGAAGACCCAAGCCGACATCACCCAGGACTTCGCCATGGTCGGGAGCTTCTCGCTCCAGGACAACTTCGGGGGCCAGATCCTGGCCAAGAACCCCGGCGTGCCCAACGTGTCGGTCACCTTGGACCCAGCCACCAACAAGCTGGCCAACACCTACAGCCCCGTTCCCCTGGCCGGTGGGTGGGAGACCGGTTCGCTCACGTACTTCAAGCAGCAGGACCCGTCGGGCGTGAAGAAGGTGGGCACGCTGGTGGCCAACCAACCGTCGGCCACCAGCGCCTGGAACGGCCAAAAGGCCGTGATGCAGAAGCTGGGCTACAAGATCATCTACGACAACACGTTCGCCGTGACCCAGACCGACTTCACCGCCAACGTTCTCGCCATGAAGAATGCCGGGGTGAAGATGCTGTTCATCGAGCAGTCCCCGGCGTTGTATGCCGTTCCGGTGATCAAGGCGTTGGATGCACAGAACTTCCATCCCACCGTGGTCCTGGGCGCATCCACCTACAGCAACGACCTCATTCCCAAGGCCGGCCCCCCGTCGGCCACCAACGGCATGTACCTGGAGCAGAACATGTCGCTCTACCAGGGCACCGACAAGGCCGCCATTCCCGCCGTGGCCCAGTTCCTCAAATGGGTGCAGGTGGCGTCTCCGGGCTTCCAACCCGACCTGTTCACCGTGTACGGCTGGCTGTCGGCCGAGCTGTTCGCCCAGGGGTTGAAGAACGCAGGCAAGAACCCGAGCCGAGGATCGCTGCTCACCGCCCTGAGCAAGATCACCTCGTTCTCCGGCAACAACCTCGCCGCCCCCACCAACCCGGCAGCCAAGACGGTCGGGAGCTGCTACTTGATCGGCCAGATCGAGAACGGCCAGTGGATCCGGAAGGCCGATCCCCCGGTGACCAGCTCGACATCTGGGTACCGGTGTGACGGCAAGTACCTTGTAGTGCCGGGCGCAGCATGAACGACCGGGTTGCGCCGACCGAACCGTGAGGTAGGTGGTCCACGCTCGATGGCTATGCGATGAGGCACGGGGAACTGATGCGATGAGGCACGGGAAGACGGAGACGCCGCGGTGAACCAATTCCTGGAATTCACCGTTCTCGGGATCGCCATTGGCGCCTGCTACGCCATCTCGGCCACCGGCCTGGTGGTCACCTACACCACGTCAGGAGTCTTCAACTTCGCCCACGGAGCGGTGGGCATGATCGCCGCCTTTTGCTACTGGGAGCTCTTGGCCCACCACGTCCCCGTGGCCCTGTCCCTGGTGATCATCCTGCTCATCGGGGGCCCGGTGCTGGGCGCCTTCGTCGAGCGTGTGTTCATGCGCCGGCTGTACGGCGCGTCCACGGAGCGACCGATCATGGTCACCCTGGGACTGTTGTTGATCCTCATGGGCGCGTCCATCCTTATCTGGAGCCCGACGGTGTCGCGCACCTTGGCCCCGCTGGTCAACGGGACCTTCCCGCTGTTCGGGGTCAACCTGCCCTGGCAAGACCTCATCATCCTCATCATCGCCATCGTGGTGGCCGTGGCCCTGCGGTTCCTCTTCTACTCCACCCGGCTCGGCTTCGCCCTCCGGGCCGTGGTCGACGACCCCGACCTGCTCACCATGTCCGGCGCCTCGCCCAACTCGATGAGCCGGACCGGCTGGATGATGGGCTTCTTCCTGGCCGCGCTGGCCGGGGTGCTCATCGCCCCCACGCTGGGCACCGGCATTCAGGTCGCCACTCTGACCCTGCTGGTGGTCAACGGGTATGCCGCCGCGGTGGTGGGCCGGTTGAAGAGCATTCCCATGACTTTCGTGGGCGGCATCGTCTTGGGTCTGTTGGTCACCTACTTCCAGAACTACGCCCCCCAGCACCTCCCCCAGGGGATCGGAGCCGAGCTCACCGCCGTGCTTCCCATGGTCTTCCTGTTCATCGCGCTGGTGGCCATGCCGTCGGTCCGGCTCCGCGCTGTCGGTCGGTTGAGCACCATGCGCATCCCCCGGGTGGCCGCCGGCCGGGAGTCCCTGATGGGCGGGGCCCTGTTCATCGTGGCCGCCATCATCTTCTCCTTGTTCTTCGGGACCGTCTTCCTCTCGGCCGGGCTGAGCACGATAGGGCCGATCGCCGGTCAGACCATGGTCTACGGGATCATCGCCCTGTCGCTCGTCCTGCTCACCGGGTACGCCGGCCAGGTCTCCCTGTGCCAGTTCGCCTTCATGGGCATCGGGGCCTTCTGCATGGGCAAGGTGGCCGGTGGCGGGTCCATTCTCGGCGTGCTGGTGGCGGTGGCCGTGTGTGCGGCCCTGGGTGCGCTGATCGCCCTGCCCACCATCCGGCTCCGCGGGCTCTACCTGGCCCTGGCCACCTTCGCCTTCGCCGAAGCGGTCCAGCTCGGCCTGTTCGCCGATACCCGCGTCTACGGCAACCAGGGACTCAACGTGAACCGGATCGTCATTCCCGGGTTGTCGTTCCAGAGCGATCATGCCGAGTTCATGTTGGTGACCGTGGTGTTCGTGCTGGCCGCCCTGTTGGTGCTGGCCATCCGGCGCAGTCTGTTCGGGCGGCGCCTGGTGGCCATGAACGACTCGCCGGCCGCGTGCGCCACCATCGGTCTCAACATCTCGTTCACCAAGGTGGCCGTCTTCGCCATCTCCGCCGCACTGGCCGGTCTCGGGGGTGCGCTGTGGGGCACACTGCAGACCACGGTGGGCACGACCGACTTCGACATCTTCTCCGGGGTGATGTTCCTCTTGTTCTTGGTGGTGTGGAGCGTCAGGACGGTGAGCGGCGCCTTCCTGGCCTCGCTGACGTTTGCCGTGTTCACCAACGTGCAGGGGCTGACCAAGCTCGAGGGCCTGTTCGCCGGGGGCGGCGTCATCCTCATCGGCCGGGCGGCCAACGGCATCCTCGGGCTCGAGTGGTTCGCCGACCGCGTCCGGTTGCCGTGGGTGACGCGAACCGGCACCACCCTCGGGGCCGGCGATGACCTGACCGGTTCGGCCCCAGGCGGATTCGGCCTGGTCGAAGGAGACGCCCGTGCCGCCGGTTGAGCAGCGGGCCCCCGAGTCGACCGACGCGGTCCTGCCGCCGGCGGTGACCGAGCGGGTCGATTCGTCCGACGCCCGGTCGACCGACGTCCCAATACTCACCGTCTCCGAAGTGGCGGTGCGGTTCGGCGGGGTGGCGGCCCTGTCCAACGTGAACCTCACGGTCATGGCCGGGTCGGTGACCGGCCTCATCGGTCCCAACGGTGCGGGCAAGACCACGCTGTTCAACGTGATCAGTGGCCTGCAGCAGGCCGACCGGGGCAAGGTCCTCTTCGGCGGAACCAACCTGGCTGGGATCAGCCCCCACCGGCGGGCCCGGATGGGCGTGGCCCGAACATTCCAGCGGCTCGAGCTCTTCGGCACCCTGACGGCCGGCGAGAACGTGCAAGTGGGACTGGAGTCGGCGGTGAAGTGGTGGCAGTGGCGCCATGTGCGCACCGCCTTCCCGTGGCGAAGGGGACCCCTCTCGGCCGGAGGCGAGTCGGCCGAGATCGACGACCCCGGAGGTCCCGGGGCGCTGGCCGTCACCACCGCCGACCGCCTGTTGGCCGGTGTCGG
The DNA here is from genome assembly GCA_030838245.1 of Acidimicrobiaceae bacterium. Next base: position 5,524 of record JAUTXB010000056.1, on the reverse strand, counting down.
CCTGGCTGGGACCTCGAGGAACCAGGCCAGCGCCATGTCCACCGGGTCGGCACGGATGGTGGAGCTGGCCCGGGCTTTGGCCATCGGGCCGAAGCTCTTGTTGCTGGACGAGCCGGGCTCAGGCCTGGACGACACCGAGTCCGAGGCCCTCGGGAGCCTGCTCACCCGGCTGGCCTCCAGTGGGATGGCCATCCTCTTGGTCGAACACGACATGGAGTTGGTCATGCGCATCTGCGACACCATCCACGTGCTCGACTTCGGAGAGGTCATCGCGTCCGGCTCCCCCGACGAGGTCCGGGCCGATCCGGCCGTGCAGTCGGCCTACCTGGGCGTGACCGTCGACCCCGACCTGCCGACCACCGACGGAGCCGGATCGTGACTGCCCCGGCTCCGGGCGCCGCCGCCCTCACCGAGGCCGCGGTCACACCGCTCCCACCGGCGATCGGCATCCAGGGGATCCACGCCGGCTACGGGCGTATCGAGGTGCTCCACGGTGTGGACCTGACCGTGCCGGCCGGCAGCATCTTCGCCCTCCTCGGTCCGAACGGTGCGGGAAAGTCCACCTTGCTCAAGGTGGTGTGTGGCCGGCTGCGACCGACGGCCGGCCAGGTGGTCATCGGTGAGAAGCCGATCGGCAAATCGTCGACCGAGTCGCTGGTCCACGCCGGGGTGTGCTCCATCCCCGAGGGTCGGGGCGTCTTCCCCAACCTCACCGTGCGGGAGAACCTACGGATCTGGACGTACCGGGGCGGGATCTCGGCGGCCGACGTGGAGCAGAAGACCTTCGACGCCTTTCCCCGGCTGAAAGAGCGTCGCAAGCAGTATGCCGGCACCCTGTCGGGGGGCGAACAGCAGATGCTGGCCATCTCGCGTGCCCTGGTGACCGACCCCAAGGTGCTCTTGTTGGACGAGCTCTCCATGGGCCTGGCCCCGATGATCGTGTCCGAGCTCTACGAGCTGGTGGGCCGGCTGGCCGCCGGGGGCATCACCGTTTTGTTGGTCGAGCAGTTCGTCACCACTGCGCTGGTGGTGGCCACTCGCGCCGCCATCATGGTCAACGGCGGGATCGAACAAGAGGGCACCCCCGAGGAGATGGCCGACGCCGCCCTCAGCGTGTACCTCTCCTCGGACTCCTGACCGGCACCCTCTCGGTCGTACAGCCGGCGAGGCCGCGGCGTCGATCGGCGAACCCGCTTAGTCGTCCTCGGCCAAGACGACGTCGACGGCCGGCTCGTCGCCCGCCAAGGTGACCAGCTCGACGACCCCGCCGGCGTCGCGCAGATCGTCCTCGGCCTGCGAGAGGGCCGCCAGTCGCTCACCGCTGTCGGTAACCGTCAACACAGCCACCGGTGCCCGCATGGACCGCTTGGCTCCGGTCTTGGCCCGTCGGACTTGGCCCAGCACCTCAGAGACGACCTCGAGGACGGCGGGGTCGGCGTCGGTTTCGGGACCGGTCAGCTCGTCCCGCTCGGGCCATGAGGCTTGGTGGACCGAGCCGGACTGCCACCACGACCAGACCTCCTCGGTGACGAAGGGCAGGAACGGGGCGAGGAGCCGCAGCTGGGTGGACAGGGCCAGGGCCAGAGCGCTGCGGGCCGAGGCCGGCCCGGGCTGGGACGGGTCGCCGTAGGCCCGCGTCTTGACCAGCTCGAGGTAGTCGTCACAAAAGGACCAGAAGAAGGCCTCGGTCCGCTCCAGGGCCCGGGCGTAGTCGAAGCCTTCGAATGCGGTGGTGGCCTCGTCGACCACGCCGGCCAGCCGGGACAGCATGGCCCGGTCGAGGGGTGCGGTGACGGCGGGAAGGCCCGAGGCGGTGATGGCACCGTTCTCGTCGATCAGGCGGCCAAGGGCGAACCGCGAGGCGTTCAACACCTTGATGGCCAAGCGGCGCCCCACCTTCATCTGCCCCTCGTCGACGGCGGTGTCGGTGCCGGGCCGGCCGCTCGCCGCCCAGTAGCGAACGGCGTCGGCGCCGTGTTGCTCGAGCAACGGCAGCGGCGTGATCACGTTGCCCTTGGACTTGGACATCTTCTTCCGGTCGGGGTCGAGGACCCACCCCGAGATAGCGGCGTTGGACCAGGGCAGGGCGCCGTGCTCCAGCTCGGAGCGCACCACCGTGGAGAACAGCCAGGTCCGGATGATGTCGTGCCCCTGGGGTCGGAGGTCCATGGGGAAGACCCGGTCGAACAGGTCCGTGTCGGTACCCCATCCTCCGGCGATCTGGGGGGTGAGCGACGACGTGGCCCAGGTGTCCATGACGTCGGGATCACCCACGAACCCGCCCGGCGCTCCCCGCTGGGCTTCGGTGTAGCCGTCGGGGACGTCGGTGGAGGGGTCGACGGGGAGCCGGTCCTCGTCGGCCACCAGGGCCGTGCCGAAGTCGATGGACCCTTCGGCGTCGACCGGGTACCAGACCGGGAAGGTGACCCCGAAGAACCGCTGTCGCGAGATGTTCCAGTCCGAGGTCAGGCCCTCGACCCACGACGCATACCGGTGGGCCATGTAGGGCGGGTGCCAGGTCAGCTCGGTGCCCCGGGCCAACAGGCGCTCCTTCAAGTCGAGGGTGCGGACGAACCACTGCCGGGACGAGACGATCTCGAGCGGTCGCTCGCCCCGCTCGTAGAACTTGACCGGATGGGTGATGGGGGTCGGCTCCCCGATGAGCGCGCCGGCCTCGGCCAGGAGCTCGACAATGCGGGCCTGGGCCTGCTTGACCGTTCGGCCGCCCAGCTCGTCGTAGTTCCGGGCCGCCGCCGCCGGATCGTCGGACTCCCATCCCGGCTCGCCCCAGGGCGCCGGTCCCAGCCGACCGTCGCGCCCGACGATGGCCCGGGTGGCCAGGCCGAGCTCTCGCCACCACACCACGTCGGTGGTGTCGCCGAAGGTGCAGACCATGGCGATGCCCGACCCCTTTTCGGGATCGGCCAGCTCGTGGGCCACCACCGGGACGCTCACCCCGAACAGGGGCGTGACCACCTCGGTGCCGAACATGTTCCGGTAGCGCTCGTCGTCGGGATGGGCCACCAGGGCGACGCACGCCGGGAGCAGCTCGGGACGGGTGGTCTCGATGTCCACGCCGCCGGCCTCGCCGCCGGGGCGCCCGAAGCGCAGGCGATAGTAGGCGCCGGGGCGTTCCCGGTCCTCCAACTCGGCCTGGGACACCGCGGTGCGAAAGTCGATGTCCCACAGGGTGGGGGCGGTCTGCTGGTAGGCGTGGCCTCTGGCCAGCAGGTGGAGGAACCCGCGCTGGGAGACCCGCTGGGAGCTCTCGGAGATGGTGGCGTAGGTGTGCGACCAGTCGACCGACAGTCCGAGCGTGCGCCACAGGTGCTCGAAGACCCCCTCGTCCTCTTCGGTGAGCTGGTGGCACAAGGCGACGAAGTTGGGCCGCGAGATGGCCACGGGGTCCTTCCCCGGTTTCTCCGGCGGGGTGAAGTCGGGGTCGTAGGGGAGCGCAGGATCACAACGCACGCCGAAGTAGTTCTGCACTCGGCGCTCGGTGGGCAGGCCGTTGTCGTCCCACCCCATGGGGTAGAACACCGACTTGCCCCGCATGCGCTGGTAGCGGGCCACGGCATCAGTGTGGGTATAGGAGAACACGTGGCCCACATGTAGTGAGCCCGACACGGTGGGGGGAGGGGTGTCGATGGCAAAGACCCGTTCCCGATGAGCCGACCGGTCGAACGCATAGGTCCCGTCCCGCTCCCAGCGGTCGGACCAGCTGCGCTCGAGGCCCTCCAGCCCGGGCTTGTCGGGGACGCCGGCGGGACTGCCCCTGTCGGGGCGCGGCGTTGTCGCGTCGGCACTCATGAAAGGGTTACCGTACCCTGCGTGCTGCGCCTTCACGACACTGCCACCGGCACGGTGTCCGAGCTGAAGCTCCGTGCCCCCGGTGAGGTGTCGATGTACGTGTGCGGCTTGACCGTGTACGACGCCCCCCACCTCGGCCACGGCCGGATGGCCCTGGTCTTCGACGTGCTCCGCCGCTACCTGGTCTTCCGCGGGCTCGACGTCACCTACGTCTCCAACATCACCGACATCGACGACAAGGTGATCGAGCGGGCCGCCGAACGGGGCGTGGAGATGGAGGAGCTGACCGCCCGATACGAGGACGTCTGGTGGGAGGCGATCGACGCCCTGGGCGTGCTGCGCCCCGATGAGGTGCCCCACGCCACCGACTACGTGGCCCGCATGGTCGAGGTCATTGGCGAACTGGTGTCGCTGGGCGTGGCCTACGAGACGTCCGACGGCGTCTATCTGTCGGTCGCCGACGTCCCCGGCTACGGCTTGTTGGCCCACCAGCCCCTCGAGTCGCTCCGATCCGGTGCCCGGGTCGAGGCCGTCGAGGAGAAGCGCTCCCCGCTCGATTTCGTCCTATGGAAGAAGGCCAAGCCGGGCGAGCCCACCTGGGAATCGCCGTGGGGACCGGGCCGGCCCGGTTGGCACACCGAGTGCGTAGTCATGTCCCTCGATCTCTTGGGGGACGGGTTCGACCTCCACGGCGGAGGCCTGGACCTCGTCTTCCCCCACCACGAGAACGAGCGGGCCCAGGCCGTGGCCCTCGGCCGCGACTTCGCCCACCACTGGGTCCACAACGGGTGGGTCACGGTGGACGGCGAGAAGATGTCGAAGTCCCTCGGCAACTTCACGTCGCTCGACGACCTGTTGACCCGCAGCGACCCCCGCGCCTACCGGCTCTTGGTCTTGCGCTCGCACTACCGGTCGCCGATCGAGGTGACCCCAGAGACGGTGGCCGACGCCGAGGCCGGGCTCAGCCGCCTCGACGAGATGGGCCGCCAGTTCCATCCGGTCGACCCCCTGGCCGACGGACTGGTAATCGAAGGGAAGGGAGCGGCCCAGGATCTCGACGCGGATGCTGTCGCTCGCTTCTGTGACCGGATGGACGACGACCTCGACACCCCGGGCGCCCTGGCCGGCCTCTTCGAGCTGGTGCGCCGGGCCAACCGGGCGGCCGACGGCGGCGACACGGACACGGCGTCACGGCTGGCCACCACGGTCGCCGTCTTGTGCGGCGCCCTGGGTCTGGCCCTCAGAACCGGGGGCGACGACGAGATCGATGCCGAGACGGCCGCCCTGATCGCCGAGCGGGATGCGGCCCGGGTCGCTCGGGACTGGGCACGGGCCGACCACCTGCGTGACCGGCTGGTGGGCCTGGGCTGGGTGGTGGAGGACTCGGCTGCTGGGACCCGGGTTCGGCGCCACTGAGGGCCCGGGTTCGGCGTTGGTGAACACTCCGCTTTGGCGTCGGTGAATACTCGGTGAACAGGGTCAGGAATTGTGGGTTGATCGGGCCGGGGCTGCTAGCGTTTCTCGCCGAGAAGGTCCGAGAAGGTTCAGCGTGGTCGAGTTGCTCGCAATTGGGGTGGCATGGCATCGCCTCCGAGGCGGTCCTCTCTGCAAGAGACATGTTTGCAGAAAAAGGAGAATGCCACCGTGGCATCCGGAACAGTTAAGTGGTTCAACGCCGAGAAGGGCTTCGGGTTCATCTCGCAGCCCAGTGGCG
>JAUTXB010000053.1 GCA_030838245.1 Acidimicrobiaceae bacterium | reverse complement strand
GCCGGAGCGGCCAGGACGTCAGCGACCTGCTGATAACGTGGCTCCCACCTTCGGGGGCGTAGCTCAGCTGGTAGAGCGCCTGACTGGCAGTCAGGAGGTTCGAGGGTTCGAGTCCCTTCGCCTCCACGATAGGTTTTGACCAGGGTGTATGCATACTAAGTCACCTCGCCATCGCTGCATGAGGACAGCCGGAGCGCTTCCCTACTTGGGTCGCCCGTGGCCAAACTGTCCTCTCTCACCCCGTCCTGCCGGGGGGCCTGAAGGCCAGGAACCGGGCCCGGACAAAGATCGACTCGTACCTCCTGAGCGCCGAGAGGCTGCTCTCGTTCCTCGCTCACCGCGGGATGCCCACCCAACGCAAGCGAGATCCATCGCACCACGTCGAGGCGTTCGAGGAGGACCAACTGGCCCGGTGGAAGCCCTCGACCACGGTGGTTCGGTTCAAGAGCCTCGAGCGACTGTTCGGTGGATCGAAAAGCTCATCATCAATATCTACACGGTCGCTGGCGACTCCATCGGCGACCTCCAAGAAGGGTTCGTACCTCCGGTGCTCGGCGGGGCGTTCTATGCGATGCCACCGTTCCTCTGGCACATGTGCGCCCGGACAGTCGGGGACCAGGTCGAGTTCGTCGTGTGGACCGGAGACAACCCGCGCCCGGCCTACGGTGACCTGACCGCCGGTGGGCAAGCGACGATCCCCGATGGCTAGCAGAACCCGGGCATGGCAGGGTGGTGGATCGTCCACGTGCCTGCCGGGTCCACTGCGACGATGTCGGACTTGACGTCGTAGAGCGACTGACCCCTAAACACAAAGCGCTCACCACCCGAAGGCAGGGAGCGGTAAGCGGAACGGTACGGGCTGGCAAGTCAGAAAAACACAGGGTCGACCGATGCAGGATGGGCCGTCATTGACATGCCACGCGAACACAACGACAGCCAGGTCAATCGGGTCCCCACTCGCCTCGTCCGTGGACGGCGCGCCCCGCCCGCACCACCCATCGGTCTACCAATGTCCATGTGACGGCAGATACCACGCTTGTATCCCACCCTGACGGGAGTCCGGCGGTCGGCCCAAGAGCCATTCGAAATAGGGAATGACAAGCTCTGGTTTCACGCCGGTTGGTTGCACCAAAACACTGCGAACCCTCCAAGAATCGAGCTGGGCCAGGATCCGGGCCCGAATGGCCGGTGTCTCGGCGAGAGGCAGTCCATTCTCGAGGTCGATCAGAGCCGTCGTCGTGAGCGTCGAGTGGAACGGAGGAAGGATCGGGGGGTTTCCGGGACTTGGGACCACAAAATGGCCGGCCGGGGTCTTGAACCGAAGTCCGGATGCGAGTTGCCAGAGTTCGGACGTACTGCCGGACGCCGATGGCGATGGGTAAAGGACCGCGACGCTGCCGGTGGGGATGGAATCCACCCCCGGTGAGTTGAAGTAGGCGGGGACTTGGTCGGTAGTCAATGAGTACGGCCATGCTGGAATCAGAGGGACAGCCACTGCAACCGCCATGAGTGTCGGTGCAACCCAAGCTGCGAATTGTGTCCATCCAACCGGGGAGCGATCCATAGCCAGGTAATGGGCATGGACACGATCCAAAATGATCGCCAAGACCACAGCCGCACTGAGCACCACGTAGAGCGAATACCTGGTCGTAACGGCATTGTCGAAGAGAGGGAGGTGGTCGATTAGCGCCTCCGGGAGCGGTATAGGCGTCACGTGATGCCATACCACGAGCTGCGAGCCGAGCGATAGAACGAATGTGACAAGGCCCACCAGCGCGATGACTCGTACGATCGGAAGCCGCCGCCACAGGAAAAGAATCCCGACGACCAGCACGACGATCAGCGGAAATCCTAGATACGACCCATTTTCCGACAGGGCACCGGCAAAGGTGTCTGTCGTCGCCGTCCACGAATGCACATTCAGATGCATCATCGAGTTGGGGACTATCGAGCCCAGCAGGTCGGCTCGGTAGAGCGAGGTGGTCTGGATGAGTCCAGAGACATGCGCCGGCCCAGCCACGAAGTACCACGCCGGATAGGCCACGACGACGGCAACGACCCCGCCTGCCTTGGCCAAGGAAGTCAGGACAAGGCCGAATCGCGCGCGTGCCTCGGCCCGAAAGAGGATGCAAGCGATGATCAAGCCGATGGCCGCCACGACCAGGGTTGTGGCCAGCACCTCGATTGAGATGAAGAACTGAAGGATCACGAGTGCTGTGGCCGCGACCCACAATCGGTTTCGCTTACGCCTTGTTGCGATCTCGTAGAAGGTCAGGAGGATAAGCGGCGGCAGTGGAACGAATACGAGGTGAAGATGCCCGAGCCCTTGGCCGACCATGTATGGCGAGAATCCATAGAGCAGTCCTCCGACAAAGGCTGCGGGCCTCCAGGTAGTGAATCGACGGCACAGGGCGTAGGCGCTTAGGGCCGAAAGTGGAAAGGCCAAAATGAAGAGGACGGTCACGCTGGTGAACGCGTCGGTGGCGAAGGTCAAAGGCGACGCCAAGATGCCGAGAGCGGGAAGGCTTGTATTGGTAACCCCATTTGCACCGAAGGGATAGTTGCCCCAATCGGTAAAGAGTGGATTATGTCCGTGGATGACCGCGCTCGGCACCCATTGCAGGAACCAGGCATATTCCTCGACGTCGGCGCCGATCCCTGCGAAGCGAGTCTGGCCGCCATTCCACAGGTGCCAATACGGTATTGCCCCGAGCGCTCCGTAGAGGACCGTCACCAAGAGGAATGGATGCGAGCGACGGTTGGCCAAGCGTTCCGTGGGCCGATGGGTGCCGACCGCGGCTTCCGTGCGGTCAGATGCGAGTTGGGCTTGCGTCACTAGACGAGTGCGTCTCCTCCGGATTTGAGGAGATCTTACGAAACCTCACGATTCTTCGGCTGGATGACGACATTGTGAGGCAATCCTCTCGTTTGAGTGAGAACCTTCCGTCCCGGCGCGGAGCGGTCGACAGGTCCGAAGCACGCTATGGCAGTGTCACTGCCCGGTCAGGCGTGACTGCATCGAGGATTCCGAGGTGAACAATGTGGTAACCGACTCGCAACTGCCGCAACAGCGCCACGAACGCCGTCTCCGAGTATCCGCCGGGTCCAACTTGCGGATTCGAGAAAGCGAGGGTCGCGGCCGTTGTCCGAGCAGGAGGGAAGAAGAGCCAGCTCGGCGTAGCCGCGTTGGCAACAGCCTTGGTCGCCGTGGTCCACCGGTTGAAGTCATGTGGAGAGGGAGTGACCACTACACGACCCGATCCGAGAAAGTCCAGGTCGTACGAAGTCCAGTAGGTCCCGTAGGCATAGCGAATGTGTGAGCGCACCATGTTGGTGACCACCAGGCGGATCTCTTGATCGGGATCGTGCCAACTGCTGAAATAAGCGCTCGATCCGATCACCGGCGTGCCTGAAGTGATCTGTCCGTCGGTGATGGTCAGCAGTCCGGCAGCAACGACGATCACCGCGCTGAGGCCGAGCGCCGTTGAGGACTTGAGCTCTAGCGGGGATCGGTTACGCCGGACACGATGCCGTCGCTCGGTGGGATCGGGCGCAAGTCCTTGAGGGGAAAAAGCAAAGGCCGCACTGAAGACGAAGGTGACAATGATTGGACCTACGTAGACTCCGTAGCGCCCATCAACCCAGTAGTCAGAGGCGGGATTGGCAGCTATGAGGAAGGGCAAAGCGATAATCCCAAGGCCGAGGGCAAGAGGTCTGATATCTCCGCGTTGAGCCGTTTGAATCGCTCGAATACCGGCTGCCAAAATGATCAGCGATATCACCAACATCAGGAGGCGGCCCCATATGGGCCCCCCGATCCAGGCTCCCGTGAACAAAGCCTTTAGTCCAAGCTGGACGGGAAGTGTCTGGTGGAAGAAGGTCGACAGCCTGCCGCTGAAGGGCGTCGTCGATGGGGTCACTTGGGCCCCTAAGTTCAACGAGGCAAAGCCGTTGCCGATGTTGGTGTAGATCCAGGGAAGGGACCCGACGAGGGCGCCCAGAACTGCGGCAGCGATGCGTCCTCGGTACCAGACTGCACCGCCACCCGCATTGCCCCGCACCTTCATCACCTTGACCTCTGAGGCGATGGCTGCGACGACCACAACGGCTGTGGGAACTACGAAGTAGACGATTTCCGGCGATGACCACCAGCCGAGTCCTGCCGCCAGCCCGAATAACAAGCAGGTCCATTTGCCACCGCGGCCGCCTCGCATCCGGACCGCACCGAGCACCATCCCGAGCCCACAGCACAGGGTGGTGAAGCGGAAGCCTCCCTCACGAACCGAATTCCAGACATAGGAGTAGGGCCAGATCCAAGCCACCGCCCCGGCAAGCGTCCCCAGCCGTCGCGAGCCGGCCACTTCTGCAACGATCGCTCCGACCAGAACCGAGGCAATGGCCGATAGCACCATGGGAGTTGCATTCAGGCCCACCGGCCCGTCGTTGACCAGACGCATCAGCGCTGCCACGTAGGGCTCCACCCCGCCATAAGTCTGGCCCCAATAGAAGGTGAGCGGGTGGCCGGATCCGATCTGCCGTGCCATCAGACCGACGATGGCCTCGTCGCCGAACAGGTGGAGGTGGGCGAGCAGCCAGATCCTCTCCAGGGTGCCCACAGCACCTGCCACGACCACGACCGCTGTGGATCCGCGCCGTGCCCACGCCTCATCGATTACCGCCAGATGTCTTCGCCCAACCATTGGCGGTGAGGAACTCATGCGTGTCTGTTTACCGGACGCATCATCTCGACCCATCGTTCTGCCGGGCCAGTTCCACGTCGAGGCATTCGTTCATCTACTGGGTGGCTCCCCCGGTGGGTCCGGTGCCGAACGCTTCGTTGGTGCCGGCCGCTCACGGATCGCCTCTGCCACGGTACGGAGGAGTCCGGTGTCACGGGCCCCGATCAGCTGCCAGGCCCGGGCGATACCCACCACGAAGAAGACCACGGTGAGGATGGCCAACGTCCTGACAGCGGACTGGTCATGAGGATCGCTCCTGAGCTGGAGCGCGGCAACGAACTGGTAGACGAATACCAGGCTTTGGGCACCAAGCAGGCGGAGTTGGCGACCGCGGTTGACGACACCGTTGCCACGCCACAGGACGATCCCGAGGCCTAGGCAGGAAGCGAAGCCCGCGCAGGCCACAACGAGAGCCGGGACACCGAGGCTAACGCCGGGGACGAGGGCGATGAGCGCGACCACCAACGCGTCGGTCAGGGCGGAGAACGCCACCCCGGCTCGCACATCGAGCTCCAGTCGTTTCTCGGCATCGGCCAGTGCCGGCGCAACCGAGATGGCCACAAAGAGCAGGCCGATGAGCGCCCCGGCGACGCCGGCACTGGCGGCGAAGAAGGCGGTGAAGGTGTCAGGAACCATCCGTGAAGCCCCCCAACTTGCTCAGAGAAAGACAAAGAAGACGGCGAGCTGGAGGATCTCGAAGATCGTCTGGGCGGTCTTCTGCCCGGCAGCGCCCGTAGCGCCTCCCGAGGAGGTGCCCGCTCCCGCATACCACAGTTGAGTTCCCAAGAGGTTGTACATCCGGGCGTAGCCGTCGCTGCCCGTGGTGACGTAGTACGGGCCAATGTTCCTGGCCAGTGAGAGAGCAGACGACTGCTCGGAGTTCGACGCCCACATCGCCGCGCCGTTCGGGGCTGCTGGCGCGTACATGACGAAGTTGCCGTCGGTCTGCATCTGGACGTAACAACCGTTGTAGTCACCAGCCGCAGCCGCCGATTTGCTGAGGGGATTCTTGCCCTGACCGGCCTGGTCTACGGCGGTGTCCGACGACCACGTCGGCGTCCCGGAGACGTAGAGCACCAGGTTGCAGTCTGACTGCATGACCAGCTGGGTGGTGCTGTTGGCCGGTTGGTCACCGGTGATGTACTGCCCCTGGCTGAGCGATCCGCCGGCGCACAGCATCAGTCCCTCGTCGTTGGCGGGGAGCGCCTGCCACAGCACCGTGCCGTCGGCGGCCTGGACGGCCACGGTGCCCGAACTCGACAGGGTAAGGGCGGCACCGGGGCTGGCGGTTGGGGTGGCCCAGAACGCCGATGCGCCGCCTTGGGGCGGGTACAGCACCAGGTTGCCTTGGGTCTGCATGGCCAGGTAAGCGCCGGGGGTCGGTGGTGTCGACACGAACCCATACGGGAACGATCCGGTGTAGTCGTAGCTGGTGTCGGGCAAGCTGGCATCTGTCGTCGGCACCGTCCACATCGGGCAGAGGGTCGAGGCGGCCGTGGTCTGGCTGAGAACCAACAGCCCGGTGGCACCCATGGTGAGCCGGAACGGTCCGTTCTGGAGGTACTGGCCCGCCTGGAGGACCTGTCCCGGGGGCAGCGTCGAACCCCGGAAGGTCTGGGTGCCGGTCGACCAGGCCGCGTAGGGTACGGCCCCGGTTCCGATCACCTCGTTGTTGGCGGTGAGGACCAGGTTCCCATCGTTCTGCAGGGTGAGGTTCGCCCTGGGGGCGGGAATACCCGTCGACCAAAGGGCGGCGGTGCCGGCCTGGTTGGACTCGACCAGGTTGCCGTCGACGGACTGCAGCCGCAGGTAGGCCCCTGGGTTTCCCACCGTGCCGGTGGCCCACAGGGCGTCAGAGGTCACCATGTAATAGAGCACCAGATTGCCGTCGGTCTGCATAGCCAGCGCATACTGCCCGTTGGCTGAACGCAAACAGCCCCCCGAGGCGAGCACCTGGTTGCTTCGGAGCACCGAGGGCGACGTGCCGACCACACACGACGTGATCGGCGGTATCGACGCCGTGCCCGAGCTCCACACCGCGGTTGGCGTTCCCGCTCCGGTGCCGTTGGCGTAGAGAACAAGGTTCCCGTCGTTACCGAGGATCAGGGCGGGATTGGCCGTGCCCGACGTGCCCGTCGACCATAGGGCGGCCGTGCCCGCCTGGTTTGACTCCACCAGGTTGCCGTCGTCGGCCTGCAGACGGAGGTAGGCCCCGGGATTTCCCACCGTACCGGTGGCCCACAGAGCAACGCCCTGGCTCTGGTTGTAGAGGACGAGGTTGCCATCGTTCGCCTGCATGACCAGCGCGTACTGCCCGTTGGGCGAGTACAGGCACCCACCGGCGGCGAGCTGGCCGCCGCCCACCAGCTGGTCGGGCGATCCGGCCGTGCAGGTGGTGACCGGCGCAGGCACGTCGTTCGGCTTCGCCGGCCCGGTGCCACTTCCCGGGGCCGCCGACGCCTGCCCGGAGGTGCCCCCACTGTTTTGGCCACCGAATGGTATGTCCGATATCCCGGTGTCCACTCCGCCGAGCACGGTGTCGATGGCAGAGACCGTATCGCCTGCGACACCCGAGAAGAAGACCAGGGTGTTGAGCGCCCTCACGACCCACTGTGCGATACCACCGGACGTCGTGGGTGAGGGGTCTCCGAGGAGCGGCCCAGCGGACGAGTAGATGTCCGGCGTGCCTGAGAGGACCGTGGGACAGGGAAAGTTGGGTGTGGCAATGCAGTCAGAATTTGCCTTCGTCGTCCCGACGGTCGGGACCAGGAAGACCGGGCCGACGATCGGCGGCACAGCCTTGGGCGCCGTCGCCTGTTGGGTTCCCGAGGACCACAGGATCCCCTTGTCCCCGGCATTTGGAGCGTAGACGACCAGGTTGCCCTGGGTCTGCATGACGGCATAGCACCCGTCGTAGATCCCCGAGGCGTAGCCCTGAGGGTCCGCTTGGTTCTCGTCGGTGTTCGAGGCCCAGACCGCCGTCCCGGAGTTGTAGAGCACCAGGTTGCAGTCTGCTTGCATGGAAAAGGACGAGCTCGACTGGAGGAACACGTTGTTCGTGTCGGCGTCGTTCCAGGCCGCGAGATGCTGGCCCGCCGACAGGGTCGAGCCGGCGCAGAGATAGCTCCCCCGGTTCGAGCTGGTGCCGCTCGACCACAGCGCCGTGCCGGTGGCCGAGTAGACCACCAGGTCGCCGTCATTTTGCATCACAGCGGTCTCTCCGCCCGAGGTTCCCGTGTCCCACATCGACGCACCCGAGCTCTGGCCCGCCTGCCAAAGGGCGAGGTCGCCCGACGAGGTCAATTGGAGATAGGCGCCGGACTGGGGAGGGAACGCCTGAGAAGTCGAAGTGGTGACGGCCGGGACACTCCACATGGGGCAGAGGTACTGGCCGAGGCTCGAGATCGACAGGTCCCCCCCACCGCTCATCTTCAGCACGTACTGGCGGTTTTGCGACACGAGGTACTGGCCCGGCTGGAGCAACTGGCCCGAAGTCAGTTCATAGCCCCTGACGTTGTCGGTGTGCGACGACCACACCGGGTACTGACCGGCCGAGTTGGAGCCGTAGATGACCAGGTTGCCGTCGCCTTGGAGAGTCAACGTCGTGTTGGGGGCGGAGCTCCCCGAAGCCCAAAGAGCCGTACCCCCCTCCGAGTACACGACGAGGTTGCCGTCGTCTTGCATCGCCGCCACCGCGCCGGGGTTCCCTTGGGTGGCGCTGGACCACAGTTGGTCGCCCTGGGCCTCGAGATACTCCACCAGGTTCCCGTCGGTTTGCATGATCAGTTGGAAGAGGCCGTTGGCCGAGGTGATCGACTTGCCCGGTTCCAAGAGCAGCGAGTAGGCCGTGCTGGCCGTGCCGGACTGCCAGACGAGGTAGTTGGAGCCGAGGAACTGCAGGTTCCCGTTGCTCTGGAGGACGAGTTGTTCACCGATGCCGCTATCTCCCTCCCCGTGACCGCCGACGTTCCATAGCTGCCCGCCGTTGGCGGCGACGATCTGCATCGTGAAGGTGGTGGCGTTCCCTGGGTTGAGCGACAGGGTGAGGTAGGCCCCCGGATTACCGACGGTGCCGCTGGCCCACACCGGCGTCCCTTGGGTCTGGTCGTAGGTGACGAGGTTGCCGTCGCTCTGCATGAGCGTTTCGAACTGCCCGTTCACCAGGCACTGGCCAGCGGCAAACGACTGGCTTGCCGCCTGGCCATAAGGCGCATTTACGGAGAACGTTGAACCGGCACACGCGGGTGTGGTCGCTGGAAGAGCGGCAGCCGTCGGTGTAGTCGGTGTGGTCGGCGCCATCGTCGGCGCGGTCGGCGCGGTCGTCGGTGCGGCCGGTGCGGCCGGCGCGGTCGTCGGCGTGGTCGGTGCGGTCGTCGGTGGGCTTGGCGCGGTCGTCGGTGTGGTCGGCGCAGTGGCGACCGCAGCCCCACTTGTCGTTGTCGGCGTGACAGCGCCAGCAGCCACACTCGTCGCCATCATCGCCG
>JAUTXB010000042.1 GCA_030838245.1 Acidimicrobiaceae bacterium | reverse complement strand
AAGCCGACCCGACGTTGCGAGTCGCCATCGTGGAACGCGACATGGTCGGCTTCGGGGCGTCGGGCCGGAACGGGGGCTGGTGCTCGGCGTTGTTCGCCGTGTCCGAGAAGCGCCTCGATCGGGTTGCCGGTCCCGGGTCAGGGGCCGCCATGCGACGGGCCATGGAAAGCACCATCGACGAGGTGGGGAAGGTGGCGGAAGCCGAGGGCATCGAGTGCTCGTGGGCCAAGGGTGGCACTGTGGTCCTGGCCCGTACGGCCGCACAACTCGGCCGAGCCGGCCATCACGTCGACGAGGCTCGCGCCGCTGGCATCGGCGCCACCGACCTTCGGCTGCTTTCGCCGGAAGAGGCTTCTCATATGGTGGGGGCCACCTCGGTACGGGGCGGGACCTACACCCCCCACTGTGCCGCCCTCGACCCTGCCCGCCTGGTGCGGGGGCTGGCCGGTGCCGTCGAGGGCCGAGGCGTTGCCATCTACGAGCACACCGCCGCCCATGCCATCGGTCCTGGGACGGTGAGAACCGAGCACGGAACTGTGCGGGCCGCCACGGTGATCCGAGCCACCGAGGGCTACACCGGGACATTGTCGGGTGAGGAACGGACCGTCGCCCCGGTCTACTCGTTGATGATCGCCACCGAGCCCTTGTCCGACGAGCTGTGGGACCGGATCGGTCTGGCCGAGCGCCAGACGTTCAGCGACTTTCGCCACCTGGTCATCTACGGACAGCGGACGGCCGACGGGCGGATCGCGTTCGGGGGGCGGGGTGCGCCCTATCACTTCGGCTCGGCCATAGAGCCGGGGTTCGATCATGATCGACGCGTCCATCAGGCATTGCACGCCACGTTGGTCGAGCTGTTCCCGATGTTGGCCGATACGGCCATCACCCACCGGTGGGGCGGCCCGCTCGGCATCGCCCGAGACTGGTTCCCGTCGGTGGGCCTGGACCGGCGGACCGGCCTGGCCTGGGCCGGCGGCTATGTCGGCGACGGGGTCTCCACGACTAACCTGGCCGGCAGGACGCTGGCCGACCTGGTCTTCGAGCGTGCCACCGACATCACCAGCCTTCCCTGGGTCGGGCACCACTCGCCTCGCTGGGAGCCAGAGCCCATCCGGTACGTCGGGATCAATGCCGGCCTCCGACTGGCCTCGGCGGCAGATCGGGCCGAGGACAAGACCGGGCGGCCCACCTGGCAGTCGCGGGCGCTCGATCGAGTCACCGGCGGTTGAATGGTGGGTCGCCACGGGGGCGAGCGCCTGGCCCAGTCCCTGCGGTGGCCAATCGGTACGCTTCGGGGCAAGCATCGGACGAAGGGGAGGTCTGCCGATGGACGGTGAGATCGTCATCAGGGGTGGCTCGGTGGTCGACGGTACCGGTGGACCGCCACGGCTCTCGGACGTGGCCATCACCGGGGGCCGCATCACCGCCATCGGGCCGGGCTTGAAGGGAAGGCGCGAGCTCGACGCCTCCGGGCAGGTGGTCAGCCCCGGGTTCGTCGACATTCACACCCACTACGACGCCCAGGTCTTCTGGGACCCGCAGCTGACGCCGTCCTCCTACCACGGGGTGACCACGGTTGTGGCCGGAAACTGTGGCTTTTCCATCGCCCCGATCAGGCCCGACGGCGTGGGCCTGCTGGCTCGGACCCTGCAGCGCGTCGAGGACATGAGCTTCGACACCCTGGTCGCCGGGGTGCCATGGGAACAGTTCGAGACCTTCCCCCAGTACCTAGATGCCGTCGAGGCCGGTGGCACCGCACTCAATTACGGCTGTTACGTCGGGCACACCGCCGTCCGGCTCTACGTGATGGGGGAAGAGGCCTATGAGCGGGCGCCCACGCCTGATGAGCTCGCCCGGATGCAGGGTGTGGTGGCCGAGTCCATGGCCGGAGGGGCGATCGGCTTCGCCACCAGCGCGTCGCCGACACACTTCGGCGACGGCGGCCGCCCCGTGCCCTCGAGAGTGGCCGACCTCGAGGAGCTGCGGGCCCTGCTCGGCCCGGTGCGCGATGCCGGGCGTGGCGTGGTCGCGCTCCTCCCCGGTGGCGTGATCGCCGACGAGGACGTGTTCGAGCTCCAGCGCCAGGTAGGGCGGCCGTTCACCTGGACGGCGCTGCTCACTATTGCCGGCTACCCGGCCTTCCACCGGGGGAGGATTGAGGTCAACGACGCGGCGAGAGCCGACGGCGTCGAGATCTGGCCCCAGATCTCGTGTCGACCCCTCGTCCTCCAGATAAACCTGGCCGACCCCTTCACCTTGAACCTGAGACCGAGCTTCGCCGGATTGATGGAGAAGAGCCGGGCCGAACGGGTGGCCGCGTACCGGGATCCGGCCTGGCGGGCTGCGGCTGTCCGGGACCTGGAGGGAGGCGTCGGCGCCTTGCCCTTCAACTGGCGGTCTCTTTCGGTGGCCGAGTGCGAGGCCCGTCCTGAACTGGTCGGGCGGCCGGTCACCGAACTGGCCGAGGAATGGGGCTGTGCCCCCTTGGACGTGGTTCTCGACGTGTCCTTGGCCGACGACCTCCAGACCAGGTTCTGGTCGGTGCTGGCCAACGATGACCCCGACGGGATCGCCTGGCTGCTGCCGCGGGACAATGTGCTCCTCGGACTGGCTGACTCCGGTGCCCACGTGACCCAGCTCTGTGACGCCTGCTTCGCCACCGACCTCCTCGGTCACTGGGTCCGGGACCAATCGGTGATGCCGCTCGAACGGGCCATCCACAAGCTGAGCGGTGAACCGGCGGCCGTGTACGGACTGACCGACCGGGGCACGTTGGAGGTGGGCAAGGCCGCCGACATCTGCGTGTTCGACCCGGCCACGGTGGCGACGGGCCCATTGCGGCGCAAGCGCGACTTCCCCGCCGACGGCGAGCGGCTCACGGCAGAGGAACCGGAAGGGATGAACCACGTCCTGGTCAACGGGGTGCCCATCCGTATCGACGGTGCGTCGGTCGAGGCTGGTCTCGAATCCCGCCCCGGTGTCGTGTTGCGCGATTGACCGGTCACGGTGCGTCGGGTCCTCCGGCAGTCCTCCTGCTACTTTGACGTCCCATGTCATCGAACAGTGGGCACATCCGTCTTGCTGTCGTGGGTGCGGGGAACATCGCGCCGGTGAACGTCAGGGGCTATCTGCAACACGACCGTTGCGAGGTGGTAGCCGTGTGCGACCCGATCGAGGCGAAGGCCCGGAAACTGGCCGATGCGTGGGGCGTGTCCACCGTCTTCACCGACCTGGACGAGCTGTTGTCGGACCCCGGGATCGACGCGGTGGAGATCCTCACGCCCACCCACCTCCACCATGATCACGTCGTGGCCGCGTTGGCCGCCGGAAAGCACGTGTCGTGCCAGAAGCCCGTGGCCAACACCATCGAGGACGGGCGGGCCATGGAAGCGGCGGCGGCCGAGCATGGGGTGACCCTGCGGATCAGCGAGTGCTTCCGCCACTACCCGCCGCTCGAGCGGGCCAAAGAGCTGATCGAGGCCGGCGCCATCGGCCAGCTGAGCAACGTGCGGATCAGGACGATTGTGGGCACCACCGACTCAGCGTTCCAGGCCGACCTGCAGCCGGAGGGCTACATCTGGCGCCTTGACAGCCAGAGCCCCGGGGGGCATCTCTTCGACGACAACGTGCACAAGTACGCCATGGCGCTCTGGCTCGCCGGTCAGGATGTGACCTCGGTCCAAGCCATCGTCCGGCGTCGGGACTTCTTCCTGGAGCCGTGCGTGGCCATCTTCGAGTACGAGGAGGAGCGCCTGCTGGGCTCGATGGAGGTCAGCTACGCCCCGTCGATGTCGATGCGGAGCTCGTATTATGGCGCCGACGAGTTCTTCGAGATCCAGGGCGACGAGGGGTTCATCTGGGTCACTCGATGCACCGGCGAGATGCTCGACCTCGCTCCCGTCCTGCTCTTCCAGGGGAAGGACGGCAACGGGTCGATGCGGGAGATCCCCGTCGTCGACGCCAACTGGGGGAGCGGGTTCGATCGCTCTGCCGCCCACTTCATCGACTCCCTGCTCGGCGGGACGACTCCGGACATGACGGCCGACGAAGCTGTGAAGGTGCTGCAGCTGTGCTTCGCCGTGTACGAAGCCGGGAACACGGGCCAGCGGGTGGACCCCCGGACGATCACCGGATCGGTCAGTCCGACCGGATGGGCGGCCTGGTGACAGGACACGGGGGCGGGCGACGGTGGCGGTGAGCGGGCTGGCCAACCTGGCCCTCAAGGTGGCCGACCTGGATGAAGCGCTCTCCTTCTACCAGTCGGTCGGGGGGACGGTGCACGATCGGATGGTGTGGAACGGGAGCGAGCGGGCCGACGTGGAGCTGGGCCCCGTCCACCTCACGTTGTTCACCCGGGCCATCTACGAGGATGCGCTGTCCCTCCCTGATGAGTGCTTCTTGCACCCGGCCCTGTTCAGTGACGACCTCGATGCCGACCTCGCCGGTCATTCGGTCCTCTGGGGCCCGACCGAGGTGGAGGGCCCCTTCGGACGTCGACGGATCGCCTTCGTCGAGGCCCCGGGGAACATCCGCCTCGAGCTGATGGAACAGCTCGAGGACCCGCCGTCGTGAGCCATCCGAGGGGGAGCCAGCCGTGAAACTGACCCGCATCTTGCACCACAGCGTGAACGTGGAGGGTGAGCTCGGTGGCGCCGTGGGCTTTTACCGGGGGATCTTCGCGCTGGGCGATCTTCCCCGTCCCGAGATCCCCGGCATCGAGGGCCACTGGTTTGCCGTCGGCGACGCCCAGGTCCACCTGGTCGACGCCCCGGCGGGACCAGGCCCCATCCGACCGGCGGGCCCACACGTGTGCTTCGGGGTCGAGGACCTCGATGCCGCCGTGGCCGAGCTCGAGGCCGAAGGCATCGACTACACCCGCGCCACCCAGGGCACCACCGTGCAGATCTGGATCGTCGACCCTTCCGGCAACACCGTCGAGCTGCAACAGGACCCGGCGGTCAGGTAGAGAACGGGCCTCGTGGCCAAGGATCGGATCCGGGCCTCGGTAGACTCATGCGGCGCCGATAAGGATCCCACGATCACAAGGATCCCATCCATGCCGCCATTCGAGCCGACCTGCGTGTTGGACAACTGCGAATCATCATGAGCCGGCCGCCCCGGTCTGAGCGGACGCACGGGGTGGACCGCGACGGCGAGCTCTACACCAGTCCGACCCGTCTCAACTGGGTGTGGGCCGTTCTCATCATCCTGATGGGGCTGGAGGCGGCGAACGAGCTGTTCGGGATCGGCGGTCCGACCTCGCTCTACGAGCTGTGGTTCCACGACGCGGTCGTGGCCGCCGCTGCCGTGCTCATCCTGGCCCGGGCGGTCTACGAGCCGGCCATGCGCCGGGCCTGGCTCGCATTTGGATCGGCCATGGCCTTGTGGAGCGCGGGGACCATCGCCTGGAGCCTGGTCTACGGGAGCCAGGTGAACCCGCCCTATCCGACGTTTGCCGACATCTTGTGGCTCTTGTGGTACCCGTTCATGGCCGTCGGCATTATCTGCCTGATCCGAGTCCGGGTCGCTCGGTTCGAACTGCACCGCTGGATGGACGGTCTCGCCGTCACCCTGGTCGTACTGGCCGGCGGCTTCGCCCTTGTCATTCAGCCGCTGGCCGACCAAGCACGGACTGGCACGCTGGCCACGGTCGTCAATTTCAGCTATCCGGTGCTCGACGTGGTGATCATGGGATCGATCGTGGGCGTATACAGCTTGTTGGGTTGGCGTCCCGACCGCATGTGGATCCTCATCGGGTCGGGCATCCTGATGACGACCATCGCCGATGCCGCCTTCGCCGTGCAAGAGGCGCGCGGCGTCGCCAACGACGGGACCTACGACTTCGTCTGGACGCTGGGGGCAATCTTGATCGCCTATGCCGCCTGGGTCCGAGCACCAGCTGGTAGTGCCGAGGTCGAGCGGCAAACCGGTCTGCGGGCCGTGGCCCTCCCGCTCGTGGCCCAAGCGATGGCCGCGGGGATACAGATCTATGCGCTCTTCGAGCCGATCGGCAAGAGCGAGCGGATCGGCACCGTGGCCGTCCTCGTGGTCTCATCGGTGCAGATCATCCTGACCCGGCCCCGATCGCACGATGCCAACGACGCCGGGTCCCAACCGGAAGTGGGCCACACGCTCGACGAGAACGGCGAGCCCCGGGTGCAAGAGCTGTCAGAGGGCCCATGACCCCGGCCAGGACAGCGTCGTCGGTGCCCAGCGCCAGCTGGGTCGACGACCGCGCTCAGGTGCCGGCATCGCTTTGCTGTTGGCGGATGTAGGCCGCGGTTCCCTTCAGGTACTCGCCGACGTCTTGTGCCTTGGACGCGGCGATGTCGGCGAAATACTGCGGGACGTAGACCTGAGCCGCCTCAGTGGCCAGGCCCCCCAAGATGGCATCCACGGCAACGGAGACCGGCTCGGCCGGCACGGGCATGTTGGGGATGTCGTTGTCGGGCAGGCTGAACAGGTCGGTGTCGATGACACCGGGGTAGACGACCATGACCTTGATCCCGGTCTCCCACAGGTCGACCGCCATCGCCTCCGAGAATGCGGTGAGCGCCGCCTTCGAGGCGTCATAGGCCGCCTCTCCTGGGGCACTCAACGTGGCCGCGATCGAGGAGATGTTGACGATGGTGCCCGATCCCCGCGCCAGCATCTGGGGGAGGAGCGCCATGGTCAGGCGCATGGGGGAGAGGTAGTTGATGTGCATGACTTGCGTGATGGTCTCGATGTCCAAGGCAGTGGTGTGCCGTCGCTTCGGGATGCCCGCGTTGTTCACCAACAGGTCGATGCCCCCGAAAGCATCGACCACATCGGCGGCCAGTTGGTCCACCGAGTCGAAGTCAGCCAGGT
Source organism: Acidimicrobiaceae bacterium (assembly GCA_030838245.1). The sequence continues at coordinate 6,571 of JAUTXB010000042.1, read as the reverse complement.
CTACGGACCACATGCGGCTCTCCGGTGAGTGCTCCCGGCACCGTGCCACCACCTCGGCCAGCCGGTCGGCCCGTCGGGCGCAGATACCCACGATGGCCCCTCGTGCCGCCAGGGCCTCGGCCAATCCGGCTCCGATGCCCGAGGATGCACCGGTGACGAGCGTGCGGCAACCGGTCAGATTCAATCCCATCGATCCACCCCTTTTGTACCTTCTCTCCCGCAGGCCAGCGCCAACGAGAGTTGTGCGACGCCCCACCTTACGCATACGCGTTGGTGAGCAACCCGCCGCGCCAAGTCGGTGAGGGCCATCGCCTGGACCCCCGCAACTAGGGTGAGCCGTGGCGGCAACATCATGCCGAACGGGACGCAGGGGTGGCCCGAGGAGATCGGGGTGCCGGGACGATGAGGATTCTGATGATCGGCGGCACGGGCCCGAGCGGCGTCCCGATCGTCCGCCGCCTGGTCGCCAACGGCCACGACGTGTCGATCCTTCACCGGGGGGGCCACGAGCGATCCGAGACCCCGCCCGAGCTGGTGCACATCCACGCCGACCCCTATGACGAGGTGTCGTTGGACGAGGCGCTCCGAGGCACTTCGTGGGATGTGATCGTGGCCATGTACGGGCGCCTGCGCATGATCGCCCAGCTCACCAGAGGGCTCTGCGGCCACTTCGTGTCCGTCGGCGGCGTGCCTGCCTACCGAGGGTGGACCGACGCCTGGCAGCACGACCCTCCCGGTCTGCCCGTGCCCGTCCGGGAGGACGCCGACCTCGTCGTCGACCCGGCCATCGACGACAAGGGCTATCGCATCGTGCGGACCGAGAAGTCGGTCTTCGATGCCCATCCGGGCGCCACCCACTTCCGCTACCCGTATCTCTACGGGCCCTACCAACCCGTCCCCCGAGAATGGTCGGTCGTGCGGCGCGTGCTCGACGGCCGGAGGCGGATCATCGTGGCCGATGAGGGCCTGACCCTCCACCACCACTGCTACACGGAGAACTGCGCAGCCGCAGTGGTATTGGGGATAGAGCAACCCCAGCTGTCGTCCGGCATGGTCTTCAATGTGGGCGACGAGGAGGTGCTCACCGTTCGCCAGATGGTCGAACTGTGCACGCAGGCGCTCGGGGCCGACCTGGAGATCGTGTCGTTGCCCTACGACCTGGCCGTGCCGGCCTGGCCCCTCTTGGCCCAGCCGCTGCCGACCCACCGGGTGCTCGACCTGACCCGGCTGCATCATCAGCTCGGTCATCGTGATGTCGTGCCGGCCCGCCAGGCCGTCGGCCGGACCGCTCGCTGGTTGGCCGAGAACCCACCGGAGCGAGAGGGCGTCGAGGAGCAGGTGCTCACCGACCCGTTCGACTACGGTGCCGAAGACGCGCTGATGGACTCTTGGCTGGTCGCCCGTTCGCAGGTGATCATGCCCGAGTTCGCCGTCCGACCGGCGTGGGGGATGGCCTACAGCGGACCCCATGGCCGACCCCGCACTAACAAGGAGTTCGTGGATTGACGAGACCGTTGGAAGGGATTCGCATCCTCGACTTGTCGATCGCCCTCACCGGGCCCTACGCGGTGACGCTCATGGCCGACCAGGGTGCCGAAGTCATCAAGGTCGAGCGACCGGGCATCGGCGACCTGGCCCGATGGGTGGGCGTGGCTGTGAACGGCATGAGCGCGCTGTACCTGATGTGCAATCGGGGAAAGCGGTCGATCGCCGTCGATATCAAGGCGCCTGAAGGTGTGGCGATCGTCAAGGAGCTGGCCTCGCGGGCCGACGTCGTCATCCAGAACTTCCGTCCCGGCGTGATGGACAGACTCGGCCTCGGGTACGAGGCGCTCCGTGAGGTCAACCCGGAGGTGGTCTACGCATCGTTGTCCGGTTTCGGCTCGGAGGGTCCTTACCGCGACCGCAGTGCCTACGACACGGTCGGCCAGGCCTACGGCGGGCTGGCGGCGAACCAGGCCGATCCGGCCGATGGCGTCCCCGTGTTCCTCCGGCAGACGGCAGCCGACAAGGTCACCGCGCTGTACGCATCGCAGGCCATCACCGCGGCCCTGTTGGCTCGGGCCATGGGCAAGGGCGGCCAGCACATCGAGGTGGCGATGATGGACGCGGTGGCGTCGTTCCTCTGGGCCGACTCGGCCGGAAACGAGGTGCTCCTCGAGTCCGACCACTCGCAGAACTCGAGCTTCGTGGCCGGCTTCAACCCCATGCGCTTCAGTGACGGTTGGGGGATCGTCACCCCCACGTCCGTTGGAGACTTCTCGGGTATGTGCAAGTCACTCGACGTCGAGGGCTGGGACGACCCTCGGCTGGCCACCATGGAGGAGCGCAACAAGCACCGCGATTTCACCTCGACGCTGGTAGACATGTGTTACGCCCGAGCGGCCAACCTGACCATGGCCGAGGCCACGTCCCGGTTCGAGGAACAACGCATCCCCTTCGCCATGATCCTTTCCCCCGATGAGCTGACCCGTGATGCCCACGCCGTCGCTGTCGGGCTGTTCGAGGAGTACGACCACCCCGTTGTCGGCCACATCCGCTTCCCGCGCCATCCGGCCCAGTTCCGGAGCACCCCGGCCCAATCGCCCGGCTCCTCTCCTGCGCTCGGGGAGCACACCGACGAGGTCCTGGCCGAGCTGGGCATGGCCGACCGCGTTGCCGACCTTCGCGCCGCGGGCGTGGTGGCGTAGTCGATAGCACCTCGCACGATCACCCGGCCGGTCACTCCGCGGTCAGCCCTCCTGCCCGGCGAGGACGTCACGAGTCCCTGTCTCCCAGACAAGGGACATCATGATCTCCGTGATGCGCCACCCGTCGGATCGGCGAGTCAGGGCGAATCGATAATGGCCGCCGAGCGTCCAGATCACCTCTGCCCCTCCAACCGACCCGAGGTGGGTGGCCTGAAAGTTGGCCAGGCAGGTCGCGGTGTCTTCGGTGATGGTGACCAAGGGATTGGCGATCATGTGCTGCGTGGCCGCCAATACTCCGAGCGTTCCTCGCCATCCGGCTACGAGATCAGCCCGAGCGGACCATACGGGGTCGCCGCCGTTGAGGCTGGTGTAGTCCACCAGCACCTCCTCGGCGAAGAGGGCTTCGAGCTGGTCCCAGTGATGTCGGTCGGCATACCAGCCCATGGCGGTGCAGGCCTCGGCGATGGCGAGATGGTCAATGGCGTGGGTATCGGTGTCCATGACCATCATCGTGAAGCAGACGGCGCCCGTCGTCCAAGACCTGTTGTTATATAGGACAGCCACAGATGTTCAGGTGCGCAACTTTGTGCCCCGCCACAGCCGCATGGACCACGAATCCAGAGAGAACGAAGGCAAACGATGACCCCGGCGCCCCTGCTGGTAGCCGCACCGGACAAGTTCCGAGGTACCGCCACCGCCCGTGAGGTGGCCGATGCCATCGGCCGGGCGGCGAAGTCTCTCGGATGGACCGTCGTGGCCTCTCCGCTCTCCGACGGAGGGGAGGGCCTGCTCGAGACGTTCGATCTTCCCGGTTCCCGCCTGGAGACGACCACGGTGGCCGGACCGGACGGGCAAGAGGTAGAGGCACAATGGCGGGTACACGGCAGCCGGGCCATCGTCGAGATGTCCCGGGCTTCGGGTCTGGCTCTGGGTGGTGGCGCCGAGGGTAACGATCCTCTCCGAGCCACGACCCGCGGAACCGGTGAGCTCATCGTGGCCGCGTCCAGAGCAGTGGGTAGCAACGGGACCGTGGTCGTGGGCCTGGGTGGATCGGCCACCACCGACGGCGGCCTCGGGGCCATCCGGGCCATCGAGGATGCCGGCGGACTGGGCCGGGTGTCGCTGATCGGTGCGTGCGACGTGCAGACCACGTTTGTAGAGGCGGCGAGGCTGTTCGGCCCGCAGAAGGGAGCAACCCCGGGGCAGGTGCTCGATCTGGAGGAGCGACTGCGGAAGCTGGCCGACCGGTATGAGAGCGACTTCGGCGTGGATGTCCGGGCCGTTCCCGGTGCCGGGGCGGCCGGTGGGCTCGGTGGCGCGCTGGTCGCCCTGGGTGGACAGCTCCGCTCGGGCTATGAGCTGGTGGCTGACCTCGTCGGTCTCCGTCGCTATCTTGCCCGGGCCCAGTTGGTGGTGACCGGCGAGGGCGCGCTCGACCAGACGTCCTTCGCCGGCAAGGTCGTAGGCGGCGTGCTGCACGACGTGTCGGCGCTCGGCGTACCCGCGTTGGTGATCGCCGGTCGTGTCGCCGAGGAGGCCTACGGGGAGGTCGACCAAACCATGGCCCGCGTGGTGTCGCTGGTCGACTTGTTCGGCGAGAAGCGGGCGGTGGGGGAGACCGTTGCTTGCGTCGAGTCAGCTGTCCGGGACTCGCTCGGCCAGTTCCAACTCAGCTAGCGGGTCGGGACCCCAACGGGCCGGTGCGGCCACCGGGGCCGGGAGCAGGCCGCACACCGCGCCGGACGACGCGGCCATGACGGCCACGAACCACCACAGGTGGTGGAAGTTGTTCACTGCTCCGAGCGCGCTGTCTGGCGTTCCGAGAATTACGACCAACAAGGCAACCCCCACCGCCCCGCCGATTTGGCGGGCGGTCTGGTTGACGGCACTGCCGACGGCGAACCGCTGGTGGTGCAGGCTCGAGACGGCGGCCGCACTGAGCACCGGAAAGGTGAGGCCGATCCCGAGCCCGACGACCAGCGTCCCTGGTAGCCACTCGGTCAGGTACTCGGGACGGAGGCCGATCCGGACGGCGAACCAGCAGAGCCCGGCGGCGAAGACCACGAACCCGCCGAGCAGCACCCGTCGGAACCCGTAGCGACCCGCCATCCGGCCCGCAGGCCCGGCCACCACGGCCACGACCAATGGACCGGGAGTCACAGCCAGTCCCGCTCGGAGGATGGAGTAGTGCCAGACGCTGGTGAGGAACAAGATGTTGCCCAAGAGCACGGCGAAGAAGCCCATGGCGTAGAGGAACGTGGCCGCGTTGGCCACGCTGAAGGACCGATGGCTGAACAGCGTCAGGTCGAGCACCGGCTCGGGATGGCGGCCCGAACGGTACAGGAAGAAGCCGCCGAGGCAGAGCGAGACGACGAAGGATCCGATGATCCCTCCGCTCGACCAGCCCCACGCCGGACCCTGGGAGATGGCCAGCACCAACGCGGCCAGGGCACCGCTCAACAGGAGCACCCCGGGATAGTCGGGAGTGGACCTCGATGCGCCCGGCACGGTCTCGGTCAGGACGCGCCGGCCCACTAACCACGCCACCAGCCCGATCGGCAGGTTCACGTAGAAGGCGGCCCGCCACCCGAATCCGGTGATCAGGAGGGAGCCGAACGACGGGCCGGTAGCGACGGCCAGGGCACCGATCCCACCCCAGAGGGCCACCACCTGGGAACGGCGCTCGCTGGGGAAGGCTCCGAGCAACAGGCTCAGCGAGGCGGGCAGGAGGGCGGCGGCCCCGACTCCCTGCACCACCCGACCAAGGACTAACAGGGGCACCGACGGTGCCAGGCCACAGAGGGCCGAGCCCAGGCAGAAGACGGCCAGCCCGACGAAGAAGACGCGGCGGCTCCCGAGGCGATCGGCGGTTCTTCCCGCCACGACCAAGAGGGAGCCGAACACGATGCTGTAGCCCGTGATCACCCAGGCCAGCGACGCCCGGGAGTCGTGGGAAAAGGTCCGCTCCAGGGAGGGGAAGGTGACGTTCACGATCGAGAGGTCGAGTGAGGCCATGAACGCCCCGAGGGCGGTCACCACGAAGATCACGGTGCGCCGGCCGTCGGGCGCCGGCACGGCCCCGACCTGCTCCTGTGTAGTCAGTTCGGTCATGCAATGCACGCTAGACGCATTGCGTTCTATAATGCAACCCACTAGTCTGCAGGCATGGAACGGAAAAGTTTCGCCGGTATGGATTGCTCGGTGGCGCAGTGCCTGGAGGCGGTGGGCGAGTGGTGGAGCATGCTGATCGTGCGGGACGCCTTCCTCGGTGTCACCCGGTTCGAGGAGTTCCAACGCCGCCTGGGCATCTCTCGCAACATCCTCCAGCAGCGCCTCACCACCCTGGTCGACGTCGGCGTGTTCGACCGGGTCCCTTACTCCGAGCACCCGTTGCGGCACGACTATCGCCTGACTGACAAAGGCCGGGACCTGTGGCCGGTGCTGACCGCCATGCGGCAGTGGGGCGACCGGTACGCCGCGCCGTCCGGACCGCCCATCCAGATCGCCCACAAGTCGTGCGGGGAGATTTCCGAGGCTGTCCTGGTGTGCGGGTCGTGCGGCGAGGCGATCGGCCCTCGCGATGTGCGCGCCGTCGCCGGACCTGGACGGGCCGAGCCACCGGTCGTCCGCGGCACCACGCTCCAGAGCACTTGACCGCTGCATACTGATCGCGTGACCGAGTACGAGCGCTTCTCGCCCTTCTACGACGCCCTGATGGACGACCCTGGCCCACGGGCCGACCGGGTCATCGAATGGATCGGTCGCTATCGCCCGGAGACCACCTCCCTGCTCGAGCTGGGCTGTGGGACGGGATCGATCCTCGCTCGACTCTCCTCAGTGACCGATCTGACCGGCCTCGACCGTTCGCCGGGGATGCTCGC
>JAUTXB010000015.1 GCA_030838245.1 Acidimicrobiaceae bacterium | reverse complement strand
GGAAGAGGGCATGGAGAAGACTCAGCGGGAGTTCCTGTTACGTCGCCAGCTCGACTCCATCCGCAAGGAGCTCGGTCAACTCGACCCGTCCGACGAGGACGCGCCCGACGACTACCGCAAGGCCATCGAGGGCCGCGAGCTGCCCGAGGCCGTCCGCAAGGCGGTGGAGCGGGAGATCGCCAAACTGGAGCGGACCAACGAGCAGAGCCCCGAACAAGGGTGGATCCGCACGTGGTTGGACACCGTGCTCGAGCTCCCCTGGGGCGAGCTGTCCGAGGACCGCCTGGACGTGGCGGCCGCCTCGCAGATCCTCGACGAGGACCATGACGGCCTGGATGACGTGAAAGAGCGCATCTTGGAGCACCTGTCCGTCCGCAAGCTGCAAGCGGAGCGGGGCCTGGCCCCGGTGGGTGGTCGCGGGAACGGTGCCATCCTGGCCCTGGTCGGTCCCCCCGGAGTGGGCAAGACCTCGCTGGGCGAGTCGGTGGCGCGCGCCCTCAACCGCTCATTCGTCCGTGTGGCCCTGGGAGGGGTCCGAGACGAGGCGGAGATCCGCGGCCATCGTCGCACCTACGTGGGTGCGCAGCCCGGGCGCCTGGTGCGTGCCCTGCGTGAGGCAGGGACCATGAACCCGGTGATCGTGCTCGACGAGGTCGACAAGCTGGGCGCCGACTACCGGGGCGACCCGTCCTCGGCCCTACTCGAGGTGCTCGACCCCGCCCAGAACCACACCTTCCGGGACCATTACCTGGAAGTGGAGCTGGACCTGTCCCGGGTGCTGTTCATCGCCACGGCCAACATGATCGACACCATCCCTGCCCCGCTGTTGGACAGGATGGAAATCATCCGGTTGGACGGCTACACCGAAGAGGAGAAGGTAGCCATCGCCCGGCACCATCTGGTCGGGCGCCAACTGGAGCGCGCCGCGCTCCGGGAGGACGAGGTCACCATCACCGACGGGGCCCTGCGCGCCGTCGTGGGCGACTACACCCGGGAGGCCGGGGTCCGCTCGCTGGAACGCGAGCTGGGTCGTCTGCTCCGCAAGGTGGCCACCAAGCTGGCATCGGAGAAGACCACTGAGCCGGTCATCGTCGACACCGACGACGTCCGGGAGTGGTTGGGCCGTCCGCGGTTCTTCTTCGAGACGGCCGATCGGACGGCGGTCCCCGGTGTGGCCACCGGACTGGCCGTCACCGGAGCCGGTGGCGACGTCTTGTACGTCGAGGCGTCGGTGATGGACGGACCCGAGGGCCTGACCCTGACCGGTCAGCTCGGGGACGTGATGAAGGAGTCGGCGGAGATCGCCCTCTCCTACGTCCGCTCCCATGCCGAAGCCCTGGGCATCGAGCCGAACAGTTTCGCCGGCAAGCGGTTCCACCTGCACGTCCCGGCCGGGGCCATCCCCAAGGACGGTCCCTCCGCGGGCGTCACCATGACGACCGCGTTGGTCAGCCTGTTGCGTGACCGGCCCGTTCGGTCGGTGGTGGGCATGACCGGCGAGGTCACGCTGCAGGGTCGGGTCCTACCTATCGGTGGTGTCCGCCAGAAGGTGCTGGCCGCCCACCGGGCCGGGCTGACCACTGTGGTCCTGCCCGCCCGGAACGGTCCGGACCTGGAAGACGTTTCCGAGTCGGTTCGCGACGAGATGACCTTCCATCTGGCCAGTGACATCAACGAGGTGCTGGACGTGGCCCTGGCCGAGGAGGCCGAGCCGGCCGGACAGGCCGGCTCTGCCCCGGACCAGGGAGCACAGCCGCTGGCCGCCTGAGGTCAGCCGCTCAGGAGTTGGCCAGGAACTCGCTGAGGATCCTGGCCAGCTCCACCGGACGGTCCCCTTGGATGCTGTGGCCGGCGTTCTCGACCACGATGACCTCGGCGTCCGGCCGACGCCGGAGGAGCTCGGCCACGTCGTCGTCGTCGACCACCGGGCTCAGGCCTCCCCGCACCAGCAGCAAGGGCATGGTCGACGCGGAGACTGCGTCCCACAACGTCCCGAAATCGAGGGCGGCATCGACGTGCAGCCCGCCGGAGCCCGAGGGGCGCCCCAACTGATGGCGCCACGTCCAGGAGCCGTCTTCTCGCTGCACCGCGTTGTGCAGGACACCCCGTCGCAGCGACGACTCCGACCGGGTCGGGTTGAAGGCGATGGTCCGCTGCAGGATCTCGTCGAAGGAGGCAAAGCTCTCCGGTCCGGCCAAAAAAGCAGCGATGTCCGAGCTCTTCTTCTCGTTGACGCCCGGGGTCACGTCGACCAGCGCCAGCCGGGGCACCAGCTCGGGATGCCGAGCGGCGGCGGCAATGGCGGTGATGCCGCCCAGTGACATGCCCACCAACAGAGCGGACTCGGGGGCCAGCACAGCCATGACCTGGGCGACGTCTTCGGCCATGGCCGCCGGATCCAGTGCCCGGTTGTCGCCGGGCCAGTCAGAGTGGCCATGCCCAGGTAGGTCGACGGCCACCAGCGGACGCCCCAGGGCCAGCGCCACCGTGTCCCACGTGTGGGCGTTCTGGCC
>JAUTXB010000311.1 GCA_030838245.1 Acidimicrobiaceae bacterium | reverse complement strand
AGGCCGCACCGGGACTCGTCATCGTCGATGAGGCGTACGGGCAGTTCTCCTCATGGACCGCCTTGGATCTGCGCGGGCCGGCGCACCCCGGGCTGGTGGTCACCCGCACCTTCTCCAAGACGTGGGCCATGGCCGGGGCGCGGCTGGGCTACCTGGTGGCCGACCCGGCCGTGGTGCAGGCCTGCGAGTCCGTGGTCCTGCCCTATCACCTCTCGGCGCAGACGCAACTGGCCGGCCTGCTCGCCCTGCGGCACCGCGACGAGATGGAGGCCCGGGTGGCGCTGATCGCCGAGGAGCGGGGCCGGGTGGCGGCCGCGTTGGGTGACCTGCCGGTTGAAAGCTGGCCGTCGGATGCCAACTTCATCCTCTTCCGACCGACCGCCCGCCCGGCGCGCCAGGTCTGGCAGTCCCTCCTCGATGCATCGGTCCTCGTGCGAGACTGTTCGGAGTGGCCGGGCCTCACCGGATGCCTGCGGGTCACCGTGGGGCTCCCCGAGGAGAACGATCGGTTCCTGGCCGCACTGCACGCCGCCCTGGAAGGTCCACCGGAAGGTCCCCTGGAAGAGAGCCGGACATGACTGTCACCGCCACATCGGGCCCGCGGGCCGCCACCCGAAAGCGCGCCACCAAGGAGACCTCCATCGAGGTGACCGTAGACATCGACGGCAGCGGGGTCACCGAGGTCTCCACCGGCCTCCCCTTCTTCGACCACATGGTCAGCCAGCTGGGCAAGCACGGCGGGTTCGATCTGACCGTGAAGGCCGTTGGCGATCTCCAGGTCGACGCCCACCACACCGTGGAGGACGTGGGCATCACCCTGGGTGAGGTCGTGCGCGAGGCGTTGGGAGACAAGGCGGGGATCCGTCGGTTTGCGTCCATCGATCTTCCCCTCGACGAGGCCCTGGTCGAGGTGGCCCTCGACCTGTCGGGCCGGCCGTTCCTCGTATACGACGTCGATCTCCCGCCCGACGCCACCCCGCTGGGCACACCCGGTTTCGACCCGCAGTTGGCCGAAGAGTTCTGGCGCGCCTTCGCCACATCGGCGGCCATGACGCTGCACGTCCGCCTGAAGACGGGCAAGAACACCCACCACATCGTGGAGGCTTCGTTCAAGGGCGTGGCCCGGGCACTCCGGGACGCCGTCCGGCAAGAAGGCTCCGGGGTTCCCTCGACCAAAGGGACCCTGTGAATCGCCCAACCGTCGGAACCGCCGGGACCGCCCGAAGCTCCCAGACTCCCCGCTCTCCGGCGTCCGTCCGGCTTGCCGCCGCCGATCCGCCACTGCCGTGATCGCCGTCCTCGACTACGGGATCGGCAACCTTCGCTCGGCCGAGAAGGCCCTCCAGCACCTGGGCGCCGATGCCCGGTTGATAGACGATCCCGACGAGGCGGCATCGGCCACGGGCATGGTGCTGCCGGGGGTGGGTGCCTTCGCGCCCTGCGCAAAAGCGCTGCGTGCCAGCGGTCTCGACCGCGTCGCCCTGGATGCCATCGCCCGGGGACTGCCCTTCCTCGGCATCTGTATCGGGTTCCAGCTGCTCCACGAGGGGTCCGACGAGGACCCCGGTCACGCTGGTCTCGGCGTCTTCCCGGGCGTGGTACGGGCGCTACCCGAAGGGGTCAAGCACCCCCAGATGCAGTGGAACCAGCTCGACCGTCGACCTGGGGTCGAGTCGGGTCTTTTGCGGGGGCTCGACGAGGGATCGTGGGTGTACTTCGTGCACTCCTTTGCCCCTGAAGTGACCGAGGTCACCACCTCGACGTGCGACTACGGAGGACCGGTCGCCGCTTCTGCCGAACGAGGCTCGCTGTGGGGCACCCAGTTCCACCCAGAGAAGTCCGGTGCGGCCGGACTGGCCATCCTGGCCAACTTCGTGGCCGCCTGTCGGGACAGCCGCGTCAGCTCCCTTGCCGACTCGTGATGGACCTCTACCCGGCCATCGACATCCGAGATGGCGGTGCGGTGCGGCTTACTCAGGGGGACTTCAACCGCCAGACCGACTATGGCGACCCGGTCGCGCTGGCCGAGGCGTTCGCCGCCGGGGGAGCCCCGTGGCTGCACGTGGTGGATCTCGACGCCGCCCGCTCGGGTGAGCCGGTCAACCGGGACACGGTGCTGGCCATCGCCAAGGCTGTGGGCATCCCGGTGGAGACCGGAGGCGGCATCCGCAGCCAAGCCGACGTCACCGAGCTGCTCGAGGGCGGCCTCGCCCGGGTCATCCTGGGCACGGCCATCCTGGACGACCCGGACGTGGTCCGGCTGTCGGCGGCCCGATTCCCGGGCCAGGTTGCCGTCGGTCTTGACTACCGGCTCGGGCCCGACGGTCGAGCCGAGATTGCCATCCGAGGCTGGGAAGAGGGGAGTGGTCGAACGGTGGTCGAGGTGCTGGACGAGCTCAGCCGCGTGGAGTTGGCCGCGGTTATCGTGACCGCTATCGAGCGCGACGGCACGCTGCGGGGTCCGGACCTCGACGGTCTGGCGGCTGTACTGGCGGCAACGGGGCTGCCGGTGATCGCCTCGGGAGGAGTGGGCTCGGCGGCCGACCTTTCTGCGTTGGCCCGGATCTCGGTGGAGGTCGACGGCCGATCTCGACGGCTGGCCGGTGCCATCACCGGCAAGGCGCTGGTCGATGGACGGATGACGGTGGAGGAGGCGATGGCCGCGTGCGCACTGTCCGTGTGATCCCGTGTCTTGACGTCAACGCCGGGCGGGTGGTGAAAGGCGTGCAGTTCGTGGACTTGGTCGACGCCGGCGACCCGGTTGAGCTGGCTGCTCGCTACGACGCCGAGGGCGCCGACGAGCTGGTCTTCTTGGATATCACCGCCTCCTCGGACGGAAGGGAGACCATGGTCGACGTCGTGTCCCGGACGGCCGAGCAGGTGTTCATTCCCTTCACGGTGGGAGGTGGGGTCCGCTCGGTCGAGGACGCTCGGCGACTGCTGCGGGCTGGCGCCGACAAGGTGGGGCTCAACACGGCGGCCGTGGATCGACCGGCGCTGGTGGCCGAGCTGGCCGCCGAGTTCGGTGCGCAGTGCGTAGTGGTGGCCATCGACGCCCGTGCCCGGGCCGCAGCCCAGAACAGCCCCCCGGGCTGGGACGTCTTCACCCATGGGGGGAGGACGCAGACGCTCCTGGACGCGGTGACGTGGGCCGAGCAGTGTGCTGCCGCCGGAGCGGGAGAGATCCTGCTCACCTCTATGGACCGGGACGGCACCCGGGACGGCTTCGACCTGGAGCTCACCCGAGCAGTGTCTGAGCGATGCTCCGTGCCCGTCATCGCCTCGGGTGGGGTCGGCGAGCTCGATGACCTGGTGGCCGGGGCCCTCGAGGGC
>JAUTXB010000289.1 GCA_030838245.1 Acidimicrobiaceae bacterium | reverse complement strand
AAGCCGCGCTCAAACGATCTTCGAGTTCCCTGGTGAAGTCGGGTGGGCGGGGGCCGATCCAGTCCGGTTGACTTCGGGATCAAATGCAGGTACTGGCTCGCCCGTTTAACTCGCCGCTCGAGCGGTCCATCGCCCCTCCGAACGGGCCACGGTCACGGGCACACCGAAGCATTCCGAGACCGAGGCCGAGTCGAACACCTCGTCGATGGGCCCGGACACCAGCATCCGACCGGTCTGCAAGAGCGCGGCGTGGGTCACACCCGGTGGGATCTCCTCGGCATGATGGGTGACCAGTACCAAGGGAGGAACTGAGGGATCCTCGGCCAAGGCAGTCAGACGGCCGATCAGGCGTTCCCGCGCCCCCAGATCCAGGCCGGCGGCCGGCTCGTCCATGAGGACCAGCTCCGGACTGCCCATCAGGGCCCGGGCCAACAGGACCTGCTGACGCTCCCCTTCCGACAACAGCCCGAACGGCCGCTCGTCGAAGGCCGCGCCCCCGAACCCCGCCTCGTGCAAGAGCCGGTCGGCCTCGGCCCTGTCATCGTCGCTGTACTCGTTCCACCAGGTCTCCAACGCAGCATGGCGGCCGGTCAGCACGACATCGAGCGCCGACAGGGTGGGCCGCAGCGCCCGGGTCACGGCTGCGCTGACCACGGCGATGCGCTGTCGGAGCATTCGCATGTCCACGTTTCCCAGCCGCTCGCCCAGGATCTCCACCGTTCCGCGGGTAGGCCACAGTGCCGACCCGGCCACTCGCAACAGGGTGGTCTTGCCCGAACCGTTGGGCCCGAGCAGCGCCCATCGCTCCCCCGCCCGCACCGTCCAGGAGATGTCGTCGAGCAGCGCGTTCCCGTCGCGCACGACGGCAACACCGTCGAGCTGGATGACCGCAGGTTCGGGCGCGTGCGAGGACTCGGAGGTGGTGGCCATGGGCACCAGTCTGCCGTCTGGTTCCGCAGTCTCCGGGCGGCCGGTCAAGGAATGCCCGGCTCGATGTACACCCACGTGGCGCTGGGCACTGCAGCCCGGATGGCTACCTCGGCCTCGTCGACCACGACGGCTGCCTCGTTGACGGTGAGAACCGGGTCGAAGATGACCTTGGCCCCGACGAGGAGCTCCTCAGGAGCAACGTGGATGGCCCTCAGGTGCACGACCCGCTCGATCCCCTCGGTGCGAGCGAGCGCATCCTCGACTGCTTTCAGTTGGGTGTCCGATGCGCTCTCGCCGACCAACAGCGAGACCATCTCGGTGCCGAGGATCACCGAGTTCATCCCCAAGAGCAGGCCGATGGCCAGGGATCCGGCCGCGTCGAACACGGTGCTCCCGGTGATGGCCGTAAGGACCAGCGCGACGAGAGCGAACCCGAGGCCGAGGAGGGCGCCGGAGTCCTCGAGGAGCAACACGGCGAGCTCGGGGACCCGAGTGGCGCGGACGAACCGGAGCCAGCCAGCGTTCTCCCGCTCTTGGTTGGCCGCACCCACCGCCGTCCGCAAGGACCAGGACTCGAGGGCGATGGTGACGGCGAGGATGGCAAACGCCACGGGCAGGAACTCGAGCGCGTGGGGATGGATCAGCTTTTGGACGCCCTCGTAGATGGAGAAGACGGCGCCCAGGCCGAAGAGGATCTCGGCCACGAGGAACCCACCCAGAAAGCGGTAGGCGCCATAGCCGAACGGGTGCAGCGGATCGGCCCGCTGTTGTGAGCGCTGCTTCCCGACCAACAGGACTACCTGGTTCCCGGTGTCGGCCACGGAGTGGGCGAACTCGGCGACCAGCGAGCTCGACCCGGTGAGGAGGAACCCCACCAGTTTGGCTGCGGCCACCCCGATGTTGGCCAGCAAGGCCACGATCACGGCACGGGTGCTGGTGTGCTTCGACCCCTCGTCGCCCTCGGTCATCGCCCTCTTTGCCTCATGGTCGCCCGATCTTCGCACGCTCCACAATCGCTTCGAGTTCACCGTCGCCGGTTACGCGCAGGGCCATGGCCCCCTGCGGTCGTGGGCGACGCTGACGCCAGCCGGGGTTTGGTGCCCGCCGTAGCGAGTGATCACCTGCCCATGATCAACTGTTGCCATGGGACCTGTGAGGGTCAGGGAAGCGACAGAACATGACCTCGACGCACTCATAAACCTCTACGACCAACTGGCCGAGGATCGTGTCGAATCTCAGCCGGCGTTGCCACCGACGGCCGCCTCCATCCTCACTGCCATCTTGAGGCAACCGGGCAGGACACTGCTGGTGGCAAGCGTGGAGGACTCCGTAGTTGGGACGGCTGACCTACTGGTGGTGGCCAACTTGACCCACGGGGGCATGTCCTGGGCGATCGTCGAAAACGTTGCGGTCGATGAAAAACAAAGGGGAACTGGCGTGGGTAGAGCGCTCATGGAAGAGGTCGTCGCTCGATGCCGCGAGGTGGGCTGTTACAAAATCCAACTGCTCTCGCGAAGTCACCGCGTCTCTGCCCACGCGTTCTATGAGCATCTCGGGTTTGAAGCCTCGCCAACAGGCTTCCGTCTGTACCTCGCCCCGTGAGTATGTGAGGACACTCACCTTGCCGGCAGGCCGGCTTCTACACGTTGAAGCGGAACTCGACCACGTCGCCGTCTTGCATGACGTAGTCCTTACCCTCGACACGGGCCTTGCCCGCGGCCCGGACAGCAGCCACAGACCCCGCGTCCATCAGATCCTGGTAGCCGACGATCTCTGCCTTGATGAACCCGCGCTCGAAGTCGGTGTGGATGACGCCGGCCGCCTCGGGAGCGGTGTCTCCGATATGGACGGTCCACGCCCGGGACTCCTTGGGCCCGGCGGTGAGGAAGGTCTGAAGGCCAAGGGTCCGAAAGCCCACGTGGACCAGCTGCACCAATCCGGATTCCTCCTGGCCGTACCCGGCCAGGAGCTCTGCCGCATCCTCGGGATCGAGCGCAGCCACCTCAGCCTCGATCTGGGCGCAGACGATCACTGACTCGGCCGGGGCAACCAGGGCCGACAGCTGGGCGTGCAGCGCCTCGTCGGTCAGGCGGCCCTCGTCCACGTTGAACACGTAGATGAACGGCTTGGCGCTCAATAAGTGAAGGTCGGCGAGCAGCTCGGCGTCGACCTCTCCGGTGGCGGCGGCGTCGGCGATGGTCCGACCCGAGTCGAGGATGTCCCGAGCGGCCGTGGCTGCGTGCAGCGCCGGGACCAGTTCGGGCTGTTTCCGAGATTCCTTGGCCAGCTTCACCAACCGGTTGTCGACCGTCTGCAGGTCGGCCAGGATCAGCTCGGTGTTGACGGTGGCGATGTCGTCGGCCGGGTCGATGCTCCCGGTGACGTGGATGACGTCCGGATCGGAGAACACCCGCACCACCTGGCAGATGGCATCGCTCTCCCTGATGGCGGCCAGGAACTTGTTGCCCAGGCCCTCGCCCTCGGAGGCGCCGCGGACGATTCCGGCGATGTCCACGAAAGTGACCATGGCCGGGACGATCTCGGCACTGTCGAACAGCTCGGCCAGCCGGTTCAGCCGGGGGTCGGGTACGGCCACCACGCCGACATTGGGCTCGATGGTGGCGAAGGGATAGTTGGCCGCCAGCACCTCGTTCCGGGTCAGGGCATTGAACAGGGTCGACTTGCCCACGTTGGGCAGGCCGACGATGCCGATCGACAATCCCACAGGTACTTCCTCCAGCGTTGATGGGCCGACGAATGAGCCTAGGGGACCCGAGGACGGGTTAGAACGAGCCGGTGCCGCCGCGCTCGGTCAGGGCCCAGCGGCCGCGGCCAGTTGCAGCAGGGGTGCGCCGGATTCAGCCGGGCGCGGCGGCTGCCGCCCCCGCAGCATGAGCCGGGACCCGGCACCCACCGTCGATGTCGAACACCTGGTTGAAGCGGCCCAAGGCCAACCACGAGCCCACGCAGAGGGCCAGATCGACCAGCTCGTCGTCAGAGAAGTTGTCGTGCAGGCGCGCCCAGAGCTCGTCGCCCATGGCCAGGTGGTCGACGGCGTACTTTTCGGCGAATTCGGCAGCCAGCCGCTCGCGCGGGCTGAACCCGGACCACTCCGGATCGCGGCCGACCTTGTCGTAGAACTCCTCGGGCACGGCGTCGGGATCCTCGGACCAGCCCGGCACGTCTCGCGCCGTGCGCCACCCGGTGCAGATGGCGCAGTCGTTGATCCGGGCCAGCGTGATGCGGGCGGCCTCGAACTCACGGAGCCCGAGGGAGGACTTCTCGTATACCGCACTCGAGTAGGCACCGGCGGCGCTGGTGAGCGGTGGGGCCAGCTCGCTCCAGGTGTAGACGAGCGGGTCCTTGTCGGCGGGAACGGTTATGCGAGGCATGGGCTCGGGCTCCTCTGTTGCTCGGCTACCGGATCACCCGGTGTTCGGTGGGGGAATGCGTCGGGCGATCCGTCCGGCTAGTCCCGACACATACTGGTTCCAGAGCCGGTCCCCGATCAACCACAGCCACAGCTCACGCTTGGTGGCGATCACGGCGGCCACCAATTCGTCGCGCCCGAACCCGATCGGCTCCAGCGTCGGTTGCCAGAGGTTCCACAGCCACACCCCTACGCAGATGTCGTCGCTGAACCCCTCCCGCCAGTCCTGTCCCGCCAAGAGGGCGTCCCGCAATCCCGTGCCCAGCTCGACCGGCTCGTCGGGCAATACCAGCTTCTGGCCGCCTGGCAATTCGACGTATTCCACCGGAGCCAACCGATCGACCGGCGTGAACGTGGCCACAGACGCAACCGGCGTCGTCGGATCGGCCTTCCGCGGCGGTCCACCCTTCCTGCCCGGAGGTCGTGGCTGGGCCCGGCTCACCGGTCGATCACCACCGGGGCGCGGTCGGTGTCCGAGTAGGTACGGAGGTGCTCCTCGTAGTCGATGAAGAGGGGCCCGTCCGGGTCGAACTCCCGTTGCAGGCTCTTCAACGCCACCTTCTTGTCGTAGTTGTCCAGCTTCACCAACGCGGCGGGATTGTCGAGATCGCGGAAGTCGAGCCGGCCGCGGGCATTGTCCAGGGCCACCCGGCCCCGTTCGGTCCGCACCAGCACGCTCGACCACCCCTCCATCGACCCCACGCTCCCCACCGACAGGTCCGCACTTCGACCGAGGAAGTCGGCACACTCGTCGCAACCCTTCAGGGCCACGTCATGGAATTCCTTGACCGGCTCGTTCACGGCGACCTGGCCGTCGCGGTACTCCACGATCATCTTGCCGTGGATCACGTCGACCTTGCTGACCCGGTCCAGGTCGATCCGGCGCTCGTCGCGGAGCTTGCGGAGCATCAGTCCCTCGTAGTCGAAGCTCTTGGTGCACAACAGCGCGATGGTGAGCACCACCGCGTCGACCCGGTGGACTCCGGTCGGCCAGCGGCGGGACTGCATGGCCCGGATCCCCTCGATCTCGCACGGCGTTCCGACCACGGCTAGCCGGGGCTTGGCCGGAAGGTTGTAGGCAGTGAGGTCGAGGCCGGCCAAGGCCATGGTCTGGTTGTAGAAGCTGCCGGCGGCGTCGAGGATCTCCTGGGCCGTGGTGGCCACGGTGGGGATGCCCTTCCACGGCTCTTCGGGGTCATCGCTCGGTTTCGACACCAAGGCCCCGTCGATGTCCCCGGCGGCCAACGCCGCGATCAGCAGGGCCGACACGACCCCTCCGTCCTGGGCGTCGTCGGGGCGCTTGCCCGCCCGCACCGCATAGGAGTCGAGCACGGCGCCCAAGCCGTCTCCTGGAGGGCCGCCGGTGATCTTCCAGTACGGGTCGGCGGCATCTGCTCTGACCACCGTCTCGGCCAGGAGCGGTTCCTGGGCATCCAGGTCCACGCTGGCATCGGTCAAAGCCGCAGGAGCCGGCGTGGACGGCGGCCACAGCGCCTCATAGCGCAACCCACCGCGCGGGCAGAAGTCCCAGCACAAGGAGCAGCCGGTGCACATCTTCACCAGCTCGGGCAAGAAGGTGTCCTCGTTGACGCCGATCGAGTTGGACGGGCACACGGCCACACACGTCCCGCACTGGATGCAGCGATCAGCCTCGACCACGGCCGCCTCGAGTTCCCAGAACCACGTCTTGCCGGGCGGCTCGGTGATCCCGTTGACCTCTTCGCGGATCCGGAACCCCTTCATTGGGTCTTCTTGGTGGTCATGGCGACCGGCGTCCCCACGCCCGACTCGGACAGCGTCCCGCGGAGGTCGTCGGCCGAGGTGCGCCGGGCCCAGTTGTAGAACGGCTCGTCGACACGGCGTTCGGTCTGGTAGCGACGGACCAACCGGAGCATGGCGTCGGGGACGTCATTGACCGGCCGGGCGCTCTCCACCCAGTCGATGAACCCGGAATCGGTGCCCAGGGAACCGCCCAGCCCGATGTCCACCGCCTCGGAAAGGTGGTTGCCCACGTGGGCCACCGCCCCCCGGAACCCGACGTCGGCGATCTGCGGCTGGGCACACGACGCCGAGCAGCCCGAGAAGTGCATCCGAATGACGCCGGCGTCTTCCCGGTCGCCCGACCGGCCCGGAACCGGCCTGGCCCCCACCGGCTCCCCGGCCAGCTCCCGGTCGAGGAACCGGGCCCACTTGACGGCGCGCTCTTTGGTCTCGACGATGGCGTACCGGCAGAACTCGGTGCCGGTGCAGGCCACCACGCCGCGGGAGAACGGGCCCGGGAACGGCGAGTACTTCTCCAACAGGCCTTCGGCCAGCAGGTCGTCGAGCCGGTCCTCGGGGATGCCGGTCAGGATGAAGTTCTGGTCGGTCCCTGTGCGCACCGTGCCGTCGCCGTAGGTCTCGGCCAGCCGGGCCACCTCGACCAGCTCGAGCCCGGACATGCGGCCGACCGGGACCGAACAGCCCACGTAGACCAGGCCCGGTTGCTTTTGGGCGTGGACGCCGACGTGGTCGCCGCGGTATCGCTTGGTCAGGTCTTCGCCGGCCGTGGCCAACTCGAATTTCGCCCGCTCGGCGATGGCGGCCCGGAACCCCTCGGGGCCCAGCTCCTGGACCAGGTAGCGCATCCGGGACAAGCCCCGGTTTTCGCGGTTGCCGAGCTCGCCAAAGGCCTGGGCAATGGCTCGGGTGAGCTCGACTGCCTGGTCCTGGCGGACGAAGATATCGAGATCGGAGGCCATGCGCTCGCCGTCTGACAGGCCGCCGCCGGCCAAGACGTTGAAGCCGAGGGTCCCGTCTTCGGCTCGCGCCGGCCAGAGGCCGACGTCATTGATCTCGGCCTGGGCGCAGTCCTCGACGCAGCCGGTGACGCTGATCTTGAACTTGCGGGGCAGGTTGGCGTAGTCCCGGTTGCCGGTGAAGAAAGCGGAGACCTGCTGGGCGATGGGAAGGGCATCGAACGCCTCGTGACCGTCGACTCCCGACACGGGGCAGCTCAACACGTTGCGCAACCCGTCACCGCAGGCCTGCAGCGTGGTCAGGCCCACGTCGTGGAAGCGCTGCCAGATGCGGGGCATGTCCTCCATGCGGATCCAGTGCAGCTGGATGGACTGGCGGGTGGTGATATCGGCGTACTTGGCCCCGAACACCGCGCTCTCGGTGCCGTCCGGCCCCTCACCGAAGGCGTCGGCCACGACGCCGATGGCCCGGAACTGCTCGGCGGTAAGAAAGCCCCCGGGGACCTTGATCCGCAGCATGAAGGAGTCGCCCCCCTGCTTCTGGGGGTAGATCCCGGCCCACTTCAGCCGCTCGACCTCGCCGGGAATGGTGCCGATGGCTCCGGGCCCCTCTTTCGAGTACCGGTCCAGGATGGCGCCGATGATCTCGTAGGGATGGCGCTCGAGCTTCTGCTGTTCGACGGCGTTCAGCTCACCGATCGTCCGGTACGGGTCGACGAACCGCATCGACCGCTCGTTGCCCCGGAGCTGCATCCCATAGAGGTTGTCCTTGTCCCGCGCCATCAGGTGTGCAGTCCGCACTCAACCTTGTCGGTGCCGGACCACCGTCCCGCCCGGGGATCCTCGCCCTCGGCCACCGGACGAGTGGTCGGAGCACAGCCGATGGACAGATAGCCCTGCGACAGCAACGGGTGGCGCGGAATGCCGTGGTCGGCCTCGTAGCCGGCAATATCGGCGTCGGTCCAGGTGGCCAACGGGTTGATCTTCACCATGCCCCAGTTGTCGTCATAGGAGACGATGGGAGTGGTGGCCCGGGTGGGGGCGTCGACGCGCTTCAGCCCGGTCAGCCACGCCTCGTTCCCGGCCAGGGCCTGCCGCAGGGGGCGGACCTTGCGGTACTCGCAGCAGTTGGCCGAGCCACAGGGGAAGGCTTCGGCCTCGGGCCCCGGCTTGGTCACCGTGAGATTGAGGTCGTACCGCGCTCGGATGGCCTCCACGTACTCGAGGGTCTCGGGAAAGTGAGCCTCGGTGTCCAAGAAGATGACCTCGATCCCGGGATCGACGGCCACAGCCAGGTCGACGATCACGGCGTCTTGGAACGAGCACGCCAAGGACAGGCGGCCGCCAAAGCGCCGGGTGGCCCAGGCGATCACCGATCCGGCTGCCGCTGATTCGAATTCGGCCGAGCGTTCCGCCAGCTCGTCACGGAGCGCGGTCAGTTCTGCCTCGGTCCGGTGTGTCTCGCTCTGGTCTCTCTCAAGCTCAGTATCACTCGACAACGGGGCACTCACTTTCGATCCACGGGCCGTTCCTCAACTGACCATCCGTCGCTGCCGATGAGCGGGAAGGACAGCCGTGGACTCGGTCGGCTCCGGCGCCCGAATCGGCGCCATTCCCTACTATGTCAATAGGCTTTCATCCTGGTCAGCGCCCCGACGGACACCTCCGGAGGGTCCCTACCGCCTTGCTTGTTCCACCTGATTCCGAGTATACATGACTAAGTAGATCAAGTTTTCGGACAATCGGTTCCAAAGGGCGCCAGCCCAGCCCGATGAACCAGGAAGGCCCCCTACGCTGTGACAACGATTCTCGACCCCGTTGCCCTCTCACCCACGGTCGCCACCGCACCCGGCGTGGACCACCTCGACCTCCTCGAGGCCCATTCCGTATTCATCATGCGGGAAGTGGCGGCCGAATGCGAACGCCCGGTGCTGCTGTTCAGCGGGGGCAAGGACTCGGCCGTCCTCTTGCGGTTGGCCGAGAAGGCCTTTCGCCCCGGTGGGTTCCCTTTTCCCATCCTGCACGTGGACACCGGACATAACTTCGCCGAGGTCATCGACTTCCGCGACCGAAGGGTGGCCGAGCTGGGCGAGCAGCTGTTGGTGGCGTCGGTCCAGGAGTCCATTGACACCGGCCGGGTAGCCGATCCGGGACCGGGAGGGACGAGAAACCGGCTCCAGACCACCGCCCTCCTCGACGCCATCACCAAGTACGGCTTCGACGCGGCCATCGGCGGGGCTCGCCGTGACGAGGACAAGGCCCGGGCCAAAGAGCGGGTCCTGTCCTTTCGGGACACGTTCGGGCAGTGGGACCCCAAGCGCCAGCGACCCGAGCTCTGGCAGCTCTATTCGGGCCAGGTCCAGCCGGGCGAGAGCCTGCGGGCCTTCCCCCTGTCGGACTGGACCGAGCTGGACATCTGGCAGTACATCGCCCGAGAGTCGATCGAGCTGCCCTCGATCTACTACGCCCACGAGCGCCCGGTCATCGAGCGTGACGGCATGCTGCTGGCCGAGTCGGAGTGGGTGGCACCGGGTCCGGGCGAGTCGGCCGTCACCGAAACCGTTCGCTTCCGGACGGTGGGGGACGCCACCTGCACCGGCGCCGTCCGGTCGGGTGCGACCACCATCGACCAGATCATCGCCGAGGTGGCCATCTCCCGGGTGTCGGAGCGGGGTGCCACCCGGGCCGACGACCGGTTCTCCGAGACGTCCATGGAAGACCGCAAGCGCGAGGGGTACTTCTAGCCCATGGCCGCAGCCTCGGACGGCGCGGCCGCCGTCACCGAATCGTCCCCAGAACCGGTCATGGATCTTCTGCGCTTCGCCGCGGTGGGCTCGGTTGATGACGGGAAGTCGACACTCATCGGCCGCCTGCTGCACGACACCAAGCAGCTCTTCGACGACCAGCTCGAGGCGGTGGCGACGGCGTCTCGACGGCGAGGAGCCGTCGGCGTCGACCTCTCGTTCGTCACCGACGGTCTGCGGGCCGAGCGGGAGCAGGGCATCACCATCGACGTTGCCTACCGGTACGCGGCCACGCCGGCGCGGAAGTTCGTCATCGCCGACTGCCCCGGTCACGTCCAGTACACCCGCAACATGGCCACCGGGGCCTCGACCGCCGATCTGGCTCTCGTCGTGGTCGACGCGTCCAAAGGCCTTCGCGAGCAGACCCGCCGCCACGTCTGCATCGCCGCCCTGCTCGGGGTGCGCCAGCTGATCGTGGCGGCCAACAAGATGGACCGGATCGCCTGGGAAGAGGACGCCTACGACCAGGTGGTCAAAGACATGCTCGTGCTGTCGGCCCGTCTGGGGATCGAGTCGTGCACGGTGGTCCCGGTCTCGGCCCTCTACGGCGACAACGTCGCTGAGCGATCGGACGCGGCTCCCTGGTATGACGGGCCTACCATTCTCCAGGCCCTCGAGCAGGCCCCGGCCGGGGCGTGGGCCGGTGTGCACGGAGCCCACCACGGCTCTGCCGCCCGCCTGCCCGTCCAGTGGGTGCTCCGCCAGCCCGGCGGCGGTCGGAGCTACGCCGGGATGGTCAACGGCGGTCCCATCCGTCCGGGCGACGACGTGGTGGTCCTCCCGGCGGGCCAGCGGACCACGGTCACCGCAGTGGAAACCCTCGACGGGCCGCTGGATGAGGCGTCGGTCGGCCTGTCTGTCTCCGTGCGCCTGGCCGATGACGTAGATGTCAGCCGGGGCGACATCCTGGCCGCGGCCGACGACCCGCCCGATGTGGTCTCCGAGATCGAGGCCACCGTGTGCTGGTTCGACAAGCGACCGCTGGCCGCCGGCGAGCAGTACCGGTTGAAGCACACCACCCGGATCACGCCGGCCCGGGTCCTTGCCGTCACCGGGCGCCTCGACGTCAACGATCTGGAGCTGTCTCCCGCCGAGTCGCTGGAGGAGAACGACATCGGTACGGTCATCCTCACCACCGCGTCCCCTCTGGCCGCTGATCCCTATCAGCGGAACCGCATCACCGGGAGCTTCGTGCTGATCAACCCGGCGACCAATGGCACGGTGGCGGCCGGCATGGTCGGGCCTCCCGACGTGGCCCCAAGCCCAGACTGAGGGCGCCATCCGTGTCCCACCACTCGCCCCTCTACCCGGTGGCACTGGTCGTGGAGGGACGGCGTTGCCTAGTGGTCGGCGGCGGCCCGATCGCCACCCACAAGGCGGAGGGCCTGCTGCACTGCCGTGCCGCGGTGACGGTGGTGGCCCCCCAGATCACCAGCCGGCTGCACGTCCTGGCCGACGAGGCGGCACGCCGGTCGGCCAACG
>JAUTXB010000201.1 GCA_030838245.1 Acidimicrobiaceae bacterium | reverse complement strand
ACAGGGAAGCCGGGCGGTCCACTCGGCTGCCCAAGATGTTGGGATTTCAGGCCGCTGGGGCCGCTCCCATTGTTGAAGGCCACCCGATCGACCACCCAGAGACGGTGGCCACTGCGATCCGGATCGGCAATCCGGCCGGCTGGTACGGAGCCACCGCCGCGGCCAGCGAGTCCGGTGGGGCCATTGCCGCGGTAACCGATGCAGAGATCCTGGACGCCTATCGGTTCTTGGCCAAAGAAGAGTCGGTGTTCTGTGAGCCTGCCTCTGCCGCATCGGTGGCTGGGATCTTGAAGCTCGGCCTCCCCGGCGACCTGGGGCACGGCGCCACGGTCGTATGCGTGCTCACCGGACACGGCCTCAAAGACCCGGATATTGCCATTAGCCAGATCTCGGTTCCCACTGTGATCGATGCGGATCTCAGTGCTGTTCTGGCCGAGCTTTCGCTGTAGATCCGACCCTCAGACGGGTCGTCACCTGGAGGTTGTTGCCGAACAGCCGCCCGGCGGGTAACATATACGTACCTTCGCTACCACGACTGGCCCGGTTGGGCCCGTGGGCGGGATTCCCTGAAACGCAAAAGTTGTCGCGTGCTCAGCCCGTAGACGGCGTTGGGGGAGTTGCTGACGAGAGTTCTTCTCGGACCATGCACTCCCACCCTGTTTCCCTGGCGGATGGTTCAACCCATTCGCCCACGAGGAAGTTGAAACGAGGAGGGCGATGACTGCCGAACAGCAGCTCGAGCGCTCGGTGTTGGAAGGCAAGGAGCGAGATGAGCTTCATGCCATTGCACAGGCACTGTCTGTGAAAACCACCACCAGGACGAAAAAGGCGGACATGATCGACGGCATCCTGAAGGCCACTGGTGTGGCCGTGGATGACGGCGGCACGAACAACGGCGACTCACCAGGTCGGGCGGCAACCGGCAACGGTGCCGGTACCGACTCAGCCGGGACGCTCACGGCGGCCAGGGCACCCAGCCGGAAGCCGCGGGGATCAGCCAGGTCCGACGCAGAAGGCGGTGCCATGTCGGACATCGGTGCCGAAAGTGACGGCACGTCGTCTATCGAGACGCCACAGTCCGCCGCCGAGAGCGGTTCTGGCGACGAGACGTCGCCGAACGGTCGGAACGGGAATCGCTCACGGGCTCAGGCCCGATCGAGCGCCGGCGCTACGTTCGAGGACGGCGGTGCCGCTCATGCCGACACGGCCGAGAACGGATCGAGGGGTCGAGCTGATTCCGCCGATGTCCGCCAGACCGAGGACGGTGACGCCGGCGACGGCGGGTCCGACCAGGATGGCCAAAACGACCAGGACGCCAGCGGTTCCGATCAGTCACGCCGAGATGGCCAAGGCGATCGCGGGGCCCGTCAGGGCGCCCAGGGCTACAGCCAGGGCGGCCAGGGCAATCGCCAGAACAACCAAAGCAATCGCCAGGGGAACCAGGGCGGCCAGGGCAACAACCAGGGCGGCCAGGGGAATCAGGGCAATCGCCAGAACAACCAGAACAACCAGAACAATCAAGGTGGGCAGGGCAATCGCCAGGGCGGAGCTGACTCCGAGCTCGGCAATCGCCGAAGCAATCGACGCCGGCGGGGTCGCGATCGCCAGGGCGGCGGAGAGCGGGAACTGCAGGGCGCCGGCGGTGGCCAGGAGCAGCAGTACCAGGGCGAGCTCATCCCGGTGCGCGGCCTCCTCGACCTCCGGGACGAGGGCTATGGATTCCTCCGTTGCGACGGCTACCTGCCTTCCAATAAGGACGTCTACGTCTCGATCAGCCAGGCCAGACGCTTCGCCCTTCGCCGAGGTGACTACGTCGAGGGTGCGTGCCGTCCGGCCGGCAATACGGAGAAATTCCCTGCCTTGCTGCGTATCGACACCGTTTCCGGGCTCGACCCCGAGGCGGCCCGGGACCGTCCTCGCTTCGAGGACCTGACCCCGCTGTTCCCCGACTCCCGGCTGCACTTGGAGATGCCTGGCGAGAAGGAGAACATGACAGCGCGGATCGTCGACCTCCTCTCGCCGATCGGCAAGGGCCAGCGCGGGCTCATCGTGTCACCGCCCAAGGCGGGCAAGACCACGGTGATGAAACACATCGCCCACTCCATCGAGGCGAACAACCCCGATGTGCACCTAATGGTGCTGCTGGTGGACGAGCGCCCTGAAGAAGTCACCGACATGCGCCGTTCAGTGAAGGGCGAGGTAGTCGCCTCGACGTTCGACCGGCCAGCTGATGAGCACACCGCCGTTTCCGAGCTGGCCATCGAGCGGGCCAAGCGACTGGTCGAGATGGGCAGGGACGTCGTCATCATCCTCGACGGCATCACTCGCCTGGCTCGTGCCTACAACCTGGCTGCTCCGGCCACCGGCCGGATCATGTCCGGTGGTGTCGACTCGGGTGCCCTGTACCCGCCAAAGAAGTTCTTCGGCGCAGCCCGGAACATCGAAGAGGGTGGATCGCTCACCATCCTGGCCACCGCGCTGGTAGAGACGGGATCCAAGATGGACGAGGTCATCTTCGAGGAGTTCAAGGGCACCGGCAACATGGAGCTTCGCCTCGATCGCCGGCTGTCCGAGCGGCGCCTGTACCCTTCGATCGACGTCAATGCCAGCTCGACCCGCCACGAGGAGCTCCTCTTCGACCGGTCGCAGCTCCAGCAGGTGTGGAAGCTGCGCCGGGTCCTGAACGCCCTGGCCAACGAGGGTAGCGCCGCTGCCGGTCTGGAGCTTCTGATGGACAAGATCCGGACGACCAAGAGCAACGACGAGTTCCTGGCCGAAATAGCCAAGGGCCCGGCTGCGCCCAACTGAGCCGATCGGCCAGACCTGGGCTTCCGGTACACTCGCGGGGCCTCGAGACGGCCGGGAGCCCGTTCGCCGTCACCACAGGAGAGATCATGAAGACTGACATTCATCCCAAGTACGTCGAAGCCAAGGTTCATTGCTCGTGCGGCAATACCTTCACCACCCGCTCGACGAAGGACGACATCCATCTTGAGCTGTGCAACGAGTGTCACCCCTTCTTCACCGGCAAGCAGAAGCTGGTGGACTCAGGAGGCCGCGTGGAGCGTTTCCAGCGCCGATACGCCAAGACCGGCTCCCGCAAGAAGTCCTGAACCCGTCGACCACTGCCTGCCGATAAGGCGGGCCGGGCCTGCAGGGCCGATACCCTGAGTCCGTGAAGAACGACCGGCTTCCCCGTCTCGCCGAGGAGTACGAGTCGGTCGTTGAGCAGCTGAACGACCCGGGAGCTTCCTCCGATCCGCGTCGATTGCGTGACCTTTCCCGTCGCCACAAAGAGCTGAGCGAGGTCATCGGCACCTGGCGGCAGCTGCAGGCCGCAGAGTCCGATCTGACCACAGCGCGAGAGATGGTGGTTGACTCGGTCAGCGACGAGCGGGACCTGGCTCGGGCCGAGGTGGACAAGGCCGAGTCGGACATAGCCCGACTGGAGGAGTCCCTCCAGCAGTTGCTCGTCCCTCGGGACCCCAACGCCGGTCGGAACGTCATCATGGAGATCCGCGGTGCCGAGGGCGGCGAAGAAGCCAACCTGTTCGCCAAGGACCTCTTCGACATGTACACCCGCTACGCGGCCATCCGCGGGTGGAAGGTCGAGGTCATGTCGTCGAGCCCGTCCGAGCGCGACGGCCTCAACGAGGTGACCTTTCTGGTGAAGGGGGACGACGCCTGGCAGCGCCTGGAGCACGAGGGCGGCCCCCATCGTGTTCAGCGGGTTCCTGTCACCGAGTCACAGGGCCGCATCCACACTTCGTCGGCTGCGGTGGCGGTTCTCCCCGAGGCAGAGGAGGTCGACGTGGCCATCGACCCCTCCGACCTGAAGGTCGATGTGTACCGGTCGACCGGCCCTGGCGGTCAGTCGGTGAACACGACCGATTCGGCCGTCCGCATCACCCATCTCCCTACCGGGATCGTGGTGGCCATGCAGGACGAGAAGAGCCAGATCCAGAATCGGGCCAAGGCCATGACCGTGCTCCGCTCCCGTCTACTTAAAGCCGAACAGGACCGTCAGGCCGCGGAGCTCTCCGCGCAGCGCCGCAGCCAGGTCGGAGGTGGGGGACGGTCGGAGAAGATCCGGACCTACAACTACAAGGAGAACCGGGTCACCGACCACCGCATCAAGCTCACCCTGCACAAGCTCGATCGTGTCCTGATGGGAGATCTCGACGAGCTGACCGACGCGCTCATGGCCGACAAGCGGGGCAGACAGCTCGAAGAGGATTGACGGCGGTGGCAACCGAACCGAGCCGCCGCCAGCTGGTTGAGGCAGCAACGTCACGTCTGGGCTCGGGTCCCGAGGCGCGGTGGATCGTTGAGGACGCACTCGCTCGGGATGGGTCGGCAATCGACGGTCCGCTGCTCGGCCGCTCGCTGTCCGCCCTCGGGCTCGACGAGCCCGTGCCTCCGAGCGTGTCTCGTCGGGTGGCCTCCCTGGTGTCACGACGCCAGGCCGGTGAACCCTTGCAGTACATCCTCGGTCGCTGGCCGTTTCGCACCATCGAGCTGGCCGTCGACCGTCGAGTTCTGATCCCCCGACCCGAGACGGAGCAAGTGGTCGAGGTGGCCCTGGCCGAGCTCCTGCGGGCGACGGCCGACCGAATCGACACCCCAGCTCGAGCCCAACCTCTCGTGGCGGTTGATCTCGGGACCGGCTCTGGGGCCATCGCGCTCTCGCTGGCCGTAGAGGGGGGCGGCGCCCGCCACGCTGGCCTCGACGTGTGGGCCACGGATTCGTCTCTCGACGCCCTCGACGTGGCCCGAGCCAACCTGAAGTCGTTGCAGGCTGTCCGGAGCGCGCCGGCTGTCCCAGTTGGCGAGGAGGTCCCAGACGCCACGGCCGTGGCCCCGGCCACGGAGCACGATCCACTGGACCGGGTTCGATTGGTGCAGGGGGTGTGGTTCGCCGCACTACCGCCGAGCTTGATGGGCACGATCGACCTGGTGGTGTCGAACCCCCCGTACGTGTCGGCCGCCGAGTATCCCGAGCTCGACCTGGTGGTGCGCGATTGGGAGCCCGAGACCGCACTGGTGGCCGGCTCGGCCAGCGACGGATCAGCCGGCCTGGCTGACATCGAGACGATCATTGCCGATGCCTCTCGATGGCTGACCAGCAGGGGAGCCGTGGTTATCGAGCTGGCGCCCCATCAGGGTGAAGCGGCGCTGTCCATGGCCCAGCGGAGCGGATTCGCCGACGCACGCGTGGAGCCGGATCTGGCCGGTCGTCCGCGGGTCCTGGTGGCGGCGAGACGATGACCCGTGTCGTCCCGGCTGACGATCCCGCCGCCATCGAGCAAGCCGCCGAAGCGCTGGCGGCCGGAGAGGTGGTGGGCATCCCCACCGACACCGTCTACGGGTTGGCGGTGGACCCCTTTCGGCCTGATGCCGTGGCTCGCGTCTTCGCCCTCAAAGAACGCTCCACGTCCGTGGCCCTCCCCGTTCTCGTCGGAGGTTGGGACCAGGTCGAGCTGATTGCCGGGACGCTCCCCGTGTCGGCCCGGTTCCTCGCCGACCGGTACTGGCCGGGAGCATTGACGCTGGTCGTTCCCCGCCGGGAGGGCTTCACCGCTGACCTTGGCGGCCCCGATTCACCGCCGGTTACCGTCGGCGTGCGCTGGCCCGCTCACCCCGTTGTCGAGGCCCTCTGTGCGGTCAGCGGTCCGTTGGCCGTCACCAGCGCCAACCGACACGGTCAGTCGCCCTTTACTGCCGCCCACCAGGTGGCCTCGGCATTTCCCCAGGCCGCTTTAGGCGTTCTCTCCGAGGAAGGCTTGAGGAGTCGATCCGAGGAAGGCGGCGTGGCCGCTGTCGGCATCGGGATCGTCCTCGATGGCGGGACCTGCGATGGGATCCCGTCGACTGTTGTGGAGTGCCAGGGGCCGGCGTCCCGGTGCCTCCGTGACGGGGCCATCCCCTGGTCGACGCTCTACGAGCTGTGACGGCGGGTATGTCGGTGCGCACCGTCGTAATCTGCCCACTCTCAGTTGACGAACCTGCCATAACCGGGGGAAACTAGGAAGCCATGGAGAAGGCGCACCCGAATCCAGCCACGGTATTCATTATTGAGTAGGCATACACCCAAGCCCGGTGTGTGCCTCCTGACCGTCCACAAGGTGGGCGGTTTTTCAATTTCCGGCGTACCGTGAGGTGCCGACCGGCGCCGGCCGGAAGAGCACGAACAAAGCACGCATAACAGCAGACGACGGCGAACCACCAGCACAGAACGGACATGACAGACGTGAGCACGTACAAGGTAGGCCTCATCGGAGGAGACGGCATCGGACCCGAGGTGGTGGCTGAGGCGCTGAAGGTCGTCGCCGCCGCTGGCGTCGCGCTCGAGACCACCACCTACGATCTCGGTGCCGACCGGTACCTTCGGACCGGCGATGTGCTCCCCGACGAGACCCTGGAGGAGCTCCGGGGCCAAGACGCCGTGCTGCTCGGGGCGGTCGGACCGCCGGTGGGCTCCACCGACGTCCCCGC
>JAUTXB010000189.1 GCA_030838245.1 Acidimicrobiaceae bacterium | reverse complement strand
GTGAGCTCGTTGGCCGCCGCCGCCGCCCTGGTCGAGCGCGAACTGACCATCCCCCAGGTGGCCCAGAGCGTTGTGATCACCCGGTTGGCCAGTCGCACCTCTACCTCCATGCCCGAGCGAGAGTCGCTCCAGGCATTCGCCGCCACCGGGTGCACGTTGGCCGTGTTCCTGTCGGCCGCACGACCGGCCGCCCTGCAAGAAGAGCTCCTCGGACCGGCCAGCGCCTACGGGCCCGAGACGCCGGCGGCCATCGTCGTCCGGGCCAGTTGGCCCGACGAGCAGGTGGTACGCACGACCATCGGCCATCTGGCCGACGACCTGGTGGCCACCGGGGCAACCACCACGGTGCTGGTCCTGGTCGGGCCGGCGCTGGCCGGCACCGCTCCTCGCAGCCACCTCTACTCGCCCACGTTCGCCCACAAGTTCCGCAAGCGCTCCCGCACCGGGACGACCGCCGGACGGGCGGCAGGACAGGGCCGCAACACCCGCAATACCCAGGCCGTTCGGGGTGCCTCGCCCCGTTCGCCTGCGCCCGGGCCCGGATAGTCGCGATGACGGGCGAGACCAACGAGCCAGAGCTCAGCCCCGACGTAGCCGAGCGAAAGACTGGCCTCCGGACCGGTTGGACGACTGGCACCTGCGCGTCGGCTGCAGCCAAGGCCGCCGCCTCCGGTCTGGTCACCGGTGTCGTCCCCGCCGAGGTCGAGGTCGGACTGCCCAAGGGAGCTCGGGTCTCGTTTCCCGTCGTCGGTGCTGGACGGGTGCGCGACGATGCCCACACCGTGCGGGCGGCCGTGGTCAAAGATGCCGGCGACGACCCCGACTGCACCGACGGGGCCGAGCTCACCGCCGATGTCCGTTGGGCTCCCGAGGGCGCCACGACCACCACGCTGGAGGCCGGGCCCGGCGTGGGCACGATCACCAAACCCGGGCTCGGCCTCGAGGTCGGGGCTCCGGCCATCAACCCGGTGCCGCGGCGCATGATCCTTGCCGCCCTGGCCGAGATCACCGGCCGCCCGATGGTGGTCTCGTTCAGCGTCCCTGGGGGCGTGGAGATGACCAAGCGGACCAGTAACGAGCGGCTGGGCATCCTTGGCGGCATCAGCATCCTGGGCACGACCGGCATCGTCAGGCCGTTCTCGACCGCCGCCTATCGGGCCTCGGTCGTCCAACAGGTGGACGTGGCCGCGGCCCAGGGAGAGCGGACCATGGTCCTGTGCACGGGGAGCCGGTCGGAAACCGCGGCCCAACGCATCTACGCCACCTTGGACCCGGTGTCCTTCGTCGAAGTGGGCGACTTCAGCGGGATCGCCCTTCGACGGTGCGCGGCCGACGGGATGACCCAGGTGAACGTGGTAGCCATGGCAGGCAAGATCACCAAGCTGGCCGCGGGCGTGATGATGACCCACTTCCACCGGTCCAAGGTGGACACCGACCTGCTGGCCGCCGTGGCCGCCGCCACCGGTGCTCCGGCCGCGGTGGTCGCAGCCGCCACGGAGACGGCGACGGCTCGGCACTTCTATGACGCCTGCCTGGCGGCTGGAACTCGGGCTCCTCTGGACCGGCTGTGCCAACTGGCCCGAGACAATTGCGTTGTCCATGGCGGAGGCGCATTCGACTGCGAGGTCGTCATGGTCGACTTCGAGGGCGACGAGGTGATCGCCCGTGCCTGACCGATCGGGAACCGTCACCGTCGTCGGCATTGCCGGGTACGGGCTGGACCACATCGGACCCGAAGGGCGTACCGCCCTCCACGACGCCGGGTTGATCCTCGGTGGTCGGCGGCACCTCGAGGCGCTCGAAGCATGGCAACGACAGCGCGGCGAGGCCCCGGTGCCGTCGGCGATCATCGGCGGCGACGCCGACGAGGCCTGCCGTCGAGCCGCCGCCGCGTCCGGCGATGGGGTCCCCGTATGCGTCTTGGCCTCCGGCGATCCCGGGTTCTTCGGCATCGTGCGCTCCCTCTTACGGGTGATCGACCGCAAGAACCTGGTCGTTCTGCCCGCTCCGTCGTCCGTGTCGCTGGCCTTTGCCCGGATCGGCCTGCCCTGGGACGACGCCACGGTGGTCTCGGCCCACGGCCGGCCCCTAGCCGACGCCATCGGTGCCATCCGGGTGGCACGGAAGGTGGCCGTGCTCACCTCGCCCGAGTCCCCGCCCGAGGCCGTGGGAGAAGCCTTGGTGGCAGCACGGGCGGCCGTGGACGTGGTCGCCGTGTGCAGCCGGCTCGGGCATCCAGACGAGTCGGTCACCATGGTCGGGCTGGACGACCTGGCCTCGGGGGCGTGGGACCCACTGTCGGTCGTCATCCTTCTCGGTCCCGCTGGCCGCCGGATCGCAGGGTGGGGTGGTGCGGCCGAGGACGCCAAGCCCCTGGCCTGGGGCCTTCCCGACGACGCCTACGGCCACCGGGACGGGATGATCACCAAGTCCGAGGTCCGGGCGGTAGCCCTGGGCAAGCTGGCGCTCCCACCGACCGGTGTCCTGTGGGACGTCGGGGCCGGCAGCGGAAGTGTGGCGGTGGAATGTGCGTCCCTCTCGCCCGGCTTGGTCGTCTTCGCCATCGAGGAGCGCAGCGACGACATCGCCCGGATCTCGGAGAACGCCTCCCGGTTCGGCGTCGGCGTCACTGCCGTCCACGGCCACGTGCCCGAAGCCTGTGAAGGCCTACCCGATCCGGACCGGGTCTTCGTCGGCGGTGGTGGTCTCGCCGCCCTCGACGTGGCGTTGGCCCGGTTGCGCCCCCGCGGTTGCATCGTCGCCACCTTTGCTGCACTCGACCGGGCCGCCGAGGCGGCCGACCGCCTCGGCAACTTGGTGCAGGTGGGTGTGAGCCGAGCCAAAACGCTCCCCGACGGCGGTGTCCGGCTGGCGGCCGAAAACCCGGTCTTCGTAGCCTGGGGCCCCGAGGGCAGGAGCGCCGAAGCATGAGCCCTGAGATATGAGCCTTGAGATATGAGCCCAGTCAGCGTCAGCATCACCGAGGCCGGTCGCCGACTGGCCGAACAGCTTCCCTTCGAACACGTCCACGGTTCGATGGGCCCCGCTGTTCGAGAACGGTGGGGGCAAGGCGACGTGGACGGCTTCGTCCTCTTTGCCGCCATCGGCGCAGCCGTGCGGATCGTGGCTCCATTGTTGGACGACAAGCGCTCGGATCCGGCAGTGGTGTGCGTCGACGAAGCAGGTCGCTTTGCCGTCGCCCTCTGCGGGGGCCACCATGGCGGTGCCAATGACCTGGCCCGACAGGTCGGAGCCCTCCTCGGCGCTACTCCCGTAGTGACCACGGCCACCGATGCCACCGGGCTGGTGGCCCTCGACATGCTTCCCGATCTTGTCGCCTCCGGCGACGTCGCCGGTGTCTCCGCCGCACTGCTCGATGGCCGGCTGCCAATCGTCGACAATCCGAGAAACTGGCCCCTTCCCGAGGCCTTTCCGTCGAGCGGGCCCGGTCCTGAGCGCATCCTCGTCACCGATGCTGTTGCCAGCGGCTCCGGTCCGGGAACGGTGCTCCTGCGGCCGGCGTCCCTTGTGGTCGGCGTGGGCTCTTCGACCGTTGCCGAGAGTGAAGAAGTCGTCGCGCTGGTCACAGCGACGTTGGCCGAGGCGGGGCTGTCGGCCGACTCCGTCCATACGGTGGCCACGATCGAACGGCGACGGCACCATCCCGCCGTCACCGGTCTCGGACTTCCGGTCACCGCGTTCAGTGCGGAGGCACTGGCCGCGGTCCCGGTCCCCAACCCGAGCGACGCCGCACGCCAGGCCGTGGGCACCGCCAGCGTGTGCGAAGCAGCCGCGCTCCTCGGCGCCGGCGAGGGTGGGGCCCTGGTCGTTGAGAAACGGACGTCGAAGAACGCCACCGTGGCCATCGCCCGACGGCGTCATCCCATCGGGCGGGTCGTCCTGGTCGGACTGGGCCCGGGTGGCATCATGCACCGCACGCCGGCGGCCGAGCAGGCGGTTCGTCGAGCCGACGTGGTGATCGGCTACGGCGCCTACGTCGACCAGTGCCAGGACCTGCTGGCGACCCATCATCAGGTCATCCGCTCCAACCTCGGGTCCGAAATGGACCGGGCGCGCCAGGCTCTGAGCTTGGCATCCGCAGGAAAGCGGGTGGCCATGGTGTGCTCCGGCGACGCCGGCGTCTACGCCATGGCATCACCGGTGTTGGAGCTGGCCGACCAGTCGAACTTTGCCAACGTCATCGTGGACGTGGTGCCAGGCGTGACGGCCGGCCTGGCCGCCTCGGCACGGCTTGGCGCACCGCTCGGGCACGACCACGTGCTCATCAGCCTGTCCGACCTCCTGACGCCATGGGACCGCATCGAGGCCAGGTTGCGTGCCGCAGCCGACTCAGATCTCGTCGTCGTGCTCTATAACCCCCGCTCCGAGCGACGGACCTGGCAGCTCGGCAAGGCCCTCGGCATCCTCGGTGGTGGACGGCCGCCGACCACACCAGTGGGCATCGTCACCGACGCCGGGCGCCCGGGCGAACGGGTTGCCGTGACCACCCTCGAAGAGCTCGATCCGACCGCGGTCACCATGACGACGTGCGTCATCGTCGGGTCATCCACGACCGTTGTCCGCAACGACCGGATGGTCACCCCACGGGGCTATCCGCGATGAACGGATACGCGCTGAGAGCCGGGGACTGGAGTGCCGACGTGCCCCTTGTGTTTTTTGGA
Organism: Acidimicrobiaceae bacterium; assembly: GCA_030838245.1. Next base: position 1,653 of record JAUTXB010000189.1, on the reverse strand, counting down.
TTCCTCCGCGTTTCGGCGAATCCTAACGCTGGCGGCATTTCAATTCGCCCATGCGCGGAAGAATCCGAAGTAAATATTTCGCACGCAGACTCGGGCCACAGCTTTCACGGAGCGGGTCCTGACGGAGCCGGTCCAGACGGGCCCAGTTCGAATGGAGCCACCCGCGCCGCCCCAGCCGGATGCACTCCGGCACAAGCGGGCCGACCCCTGCCGTGGTCGGTGGCCATCGATGATCGGTGCACGGCCTGTGGCGCCTGCCTCTCCACGTGTCCCGAGCACGCCCTACTTCCCGCAGCTCGACGCCCGCTGGTCGTGGATGCCCGCTGCACGGGGTGCGGCGAGTGCGTAGAAATCTGTCCGCGGGGGGCCATCAGCGATGTGTGGCACCAGTGAGCGAACCGCGGATTCATCCGATCGAGTCCGAGAGCTACCGGATCCTCGGCGAGCGGATCGACCTCAGCGATCTGTCACCAAAGGTGGCTACGGTTACCGCCCGCGTCATCCATGCCTCAGCCGATCTCGAGTTTGCCGACCTGATGGTTCTGGACGAGGCCTCGGTGTCCGCCGGCATCGACGCGGTGCTCGCCGGTGCGCCGGTCATCTGCGACGTCCAGATGGTCAGGTCGGGCATCACCTCGACAGCGACCACGTGCCTGCTCGATCAGGCGACGGCCGGTCCGAACGGGATACCCACACGAAGCGCAGACGCCATCACCCGGGCCGCGGCCCGATGGCCCGATGGAGCCGTGTTCGTCATCGGCTGTGCGCCGACAGCCCTGTTCGAGGTGGTCCGCCTGGTGGAATCGGGCGACCTGCGGCCGGCGCTCGTCATCGGCATGCCGGTGGGCTTCGTCGGCGCAGCCGAATCCAAGGAGGCGTTGCGCCGCGTCGCCGCCAACCCGCCGCACGACCGCTCCGTCCCTGCTATTTCGAACCGAGGTGAAAAGGGCGGTTCGGCCGTGGCCTCGGCCGCGTTCAATGCCATCGCCCGCCTGGCTCGGGCCGAGCCAGGCGCAGCGAACGGTTAGAACTCTGAGCGATCAGAGCTGCAGCGACTTGACCTCGAGGAATTCCTCGAATCCGAAGTTGCCGTACTCGCGGCCGTTGCCCGACTGCTTGTAGCCGCCGAAGGGCGCCAACGGGTTGAAGCCTCCTCCATTGACCTCGACCTGGCCGGTACGGAGCTTGCGCGCCACCGCATTGGCATGTTCGGCGTCCTCGGCCCAGACGCCGCCGGCCAAGCCGTAGTCGGTGTCGTTGGCGATGTCGATCGCTTCCTCTTCGGTGTCGTAAGGAATGATCGAGAGCACAGGCCCGAAGATCTCCTCTCTGGCGATGGTCATGTCCCGGGTCACGTCCGAGAAGACCGTCGGTCGGACGAAGTACCCGCTCTCGAGACCATCGGGCGCCTCAACCCCGCCCGTCAACAAGCGAGCTCCTTCTTCCTCACCACGCTGGATGTAACCCCGGACCCGGTCCCGCTGGACGGCAGAGACCAACGGGCCGAGGCGCGTGGCCTTGTCGAAGGGATCCCCGGCGGTGAAACCCTCGGCCGCGGCGATCGCCAATGCCTCCACTTCGGCCAGCTTGTCCCTCGGCACCAGCATCCGGGTCAGGGCGCTGCACGTCTGGCCCGAGTTCATGTAGCACTTG
>JAUTXB010000180.1 GCA_030838245.1 Acidimicrobiaceae bacterium | reverse complement strand
CCGGCGAACGGTTCGTCGTCCAACGCTGGTCGGTGCCCGTACCTGAAGCTCCCGATGGCATTGCAATCATCGGAGCTGACCTATCGAACAGGGATCAGTACCTGCAGCACTACTTCGACTCGCGTGGGGTCGCCCGGGTCTACCGAATGACGCTCGCCGACAACGTCTGGACGTTGTTGCGCGACGAGGCCGACTTTTCGCCTCTCGACTTCGGGCAGCGCTACATCGGCAACATCAGCGGCGACGGCGAGACGATCACCGGACGCTGGGAGATCTGTCACGACGGCATGACCTGGCAACACGACTTCGATCTGTCGTACCGCAGGTTGTCCTCGTAAACGGGCCTGCGTCGAACGAACTGGCAAAGACGTTCACCCCTGGCTGGTCCGGGTTACACCGCCACCGGCCGGCCGTAGCTGAAACCCCACAGCTGCTGATCCCGTGCGTCCCGAGCAGTGGCGAGAGGGCCCTAGTCCAGGCATCATGTGCGGATGTCCGAGACCGAACAGACCATCGACCTCGTCGGAGTGACAATCCGCTATCGCGTGACCGGTGACGGCCCGACCCTCGTCTTCGTTCATGGGGTGTGGGTCGCCGGGCCTTTGTGGAACGACGTGGTCGATCGCCTCGACGGCATGCGATGCATCGTTCCAACCTGGCCGCTCGGTGCGCACGCCGATCCCGCGCCCGCAGCCGATCTGTCGGCTCGGGCGACAGCCAAACGCATACCCGACTTGCTCGAAGCCCTCGACCTGCGCAACGTGACTCTTGTCGGGAACGACACGGGGGGCGGGCTCTGCCTGGCTGCGCTCGGCACAGGACACCCCGGCCTGCGACGAATCGGTCGCCTCGTGCTCACAAACTGTGACAGCTACGAACACTTTCCGCCGAAGGGTTTCGACAAGATGGTTGCGCTCATGCGTCGATCGTCAGCATTGGGTACCGCGCTGCTGCGCTTCTTCGCTTCAAGCCTTGGCCAGCGAGTGTTCCTCAAGGGGGTATGTGCCGCCACGCCGCCGACCGGTGCAAGAGCGCGAGCCATCTTCGGAGCCTTCGCCCACAGCGCGGCGGCGCGAAGGGACGCGCTGCGAGTAACGCAGTCGCTGGAACCGTCGGTCACGCTCGACGCCGTCGATAGTTTGCGATCGTTCTCGAAGCCCGTGCTGCTGGCGTGGGGAGCTGCCGACAAACTGTTTCCGCTGGACCATGCCCGCCGACTCCAAGGTGACTTGGCCGACACCCGCCTGGAAGTGATGGACGGAGCCAGCACATTCGTGATGCTCGATCAGCCCGACGCACTCGCGGCAAAGATCGCGGCATTCGTAAACGAAACCACGAGCAACGCATAGCCCGCACCATGTGGCACAGCTCCGCTAATAGGTGACCTGCTACCGCCTCGCACCTCTCGGAAGGTCGTGGGCCACCACACCCGATGTCGCTGTGTCGAGATGCTCGGCAGGAACGTCCATGAGGATGCGGCTCCGCTCGGGGGACAGAAACAGCGACTGGAGTTGCACAGGCTGTTCGTTGTGGTCGTAGACGAGTCGGTTTATCCGCAGCAGCGCGGCGCCGATGGCCGTGCGCAGGAGGCGGGCCCGGAGTGGGTCGGCCATCTCGGCCGTGATTTCTTGCGCGACGCGCCCCATCGGGATCCCGGCCGCGGCGAGCACCTCGAACAAGGGTTGTTTCGTCAGCGCCCGACGAGTGACCTGGCCAGCCAGACGGGCCGGTAGCCACGCCTCCGAGATCATGAGCGGGTCGCCATCGATCTTGTCGTGACGGACCCGCAGCACGTAGAGAGCCTCGAGCTCTTCTCCGAATTCGAGGGCTCTGCGAACGGGGTCTGGCGGACGGCGAGTCTCGACAGTGACGACGTCGACTGTGGTCTCGAGTTGGGCCTTGCGCAAACTGTCCAAAACCGAGATCGGAGGAGCGGGTGGGAATTTGTCATGGCGGTCGAGCACAAAGGTGCCGCGGCCGTGGCGGCGTTCTACATAACCCTCGTTCGCAAGGTCCTGCAGGGCCCTGCGAACTGTGATCCGCGAGACCCTGAACTGCTCACCGAGCGCGGCTTCGCTGGGTAGGCCAGACCCCGGCTCCCGTGCGCCTCGGATGATCTGGTCGCGCAGCACCAGGAACAGCTGGCGGTGGAGCGCCATGCCGCCGGGTTGGAAGGCGGCCTCAGATGACGGGCCTAGGTCGGTTCCCCTGTTGTTCACCTGCTCAGAATAGCCCCCACCTTGACAGACATCTGGTTGTTATAAGATCATAATCTCTATGGATCCGACGACATCGCCCGCTCCCGCGTCGTTCCGTACCCTGCTGGCGAGCCCAGGCCTGATTGTCGCCCCCGGCGCCTACGACGGCATCACAGCCCGCCTGGTTGAACGAGCCGGCTTCCCTCTCGTGTACATGACTGGAGCCGGGACGGCCGCGGCCCGCGGTTTCCCCGACTACGGCCTGCTCACCATGTCGGAGATGGTCGACACCGCGGCGGTGATCGCCAGGAGCGTGTCCGCGCCGGTCTTGGCCGATGCTGACACGGGCTACGGCAACGAGCTCAACGTCACCCGTACTGTCCGCGAGTACGAGGCTCGGGGTGTGGCCGGCATCCATTTGGAAGACCAGGTGTCGCCGAAGCGCTGCGGGCATCTAGATGGCAAGGACGTGGTGCAGCGGGATCGGTTCGTTTCCACCATCCGGGCCGCGGTCGAGGCGCGCCGCTCGCCTGATTTCGTCATCGTCGCCCGTACCGACGCGTTGGCCACCAACGGCTTCTCCGAGGCCATAGAGCGGGCCAACGCTGCACTGGAGGCTGGTGCCGACGTGGCCTTCGTCGAAGCTCTGACCTCGATGGAAGAGGTGGCCTCGGTGCCCAAGGAGGTGGCGGGGCCCTGCCTTTTGAACGTGGTGCCGAGCGGCAAGACGCCCGTCACCGATCTGCGCCAGGCCGAGGATCTGGGCTACAAGATCGCCATCTGCCCCGGTCTGCTATTGGGCGCCACCGTTGTGGTTGGTGACGCGGTGCTGAAAAGCCTGGCCGAGACCGGCCTCCATCCCAGCGGCGGCGGCCCCGGCACGGTGGGGGACATGTTCAAGCGGTTCGGTGCCGAGGAATGGGACCGTTTGCGTGAGCGGTTCGCATGACGGACTCCACCCTTTTCGGGAAGATCTGGGACTCGCATGTCGTCGAACACCTGGGCGAGGGCTGGGTATTGCTGCACATCGACCGGCACCTGCTCCACGATCTGTCCGGCCCCTCAGCGCTGCTGGATGTGAAGCGGCGGGGTTTGGCTGTGGGTCAGCCGACACAGGTGTTTGCTATGGCTGACCACTTGGTGTCCACCGCAGCTGATCGGACCCCGGACTCGAGTGCGGTGAGTGGGCGGATGTGGGCGGCGCTGAAGTCCGAGTCCGATGCAGCCGGCATCGAGGTCGCCGGCGTGGACGACGCTGGTCAGGGCATCGTGCACGTCTCGGGCCCGGAGCAGGCAATGGTGCTCCCCGGTCTGACGGTCATCTGCGGTGACAGCCACACTTGTACCAACGGCGCCCTCGGGGCGCTGGCGTTCGGGGTGGGCTCGTCCCAGAGTGCCCAGGCGCTGGCCACCCGGGTTCTCCTCCAGCAGCGCCCCCTCCAGATGCGAATCAACGTCGACGGCGTCTTCTGTCCCCGAGTGTCTGCCAAGGACCTGGCCCTGTACCTCATCGCCGATCTGGGCGCATCGGCGGGGGTGGGATACGCGGTCGAGTACGCGGGTAACGCTGTAGAGGCCATGGGCGTCGAGGAGCGGCTCACCCTGTGCAATCTGACCGTTGAGTTGGGAGCCCGATTCGGCATGATCGCTCCCGACGCCACGACACTGGAGTGGATCGAGGGGCGTCGACTCGCTCCGAGGGGCCCAGCCTGGGATCAGGCCACCGAAGCCTGGCGCCAGTTGCGCAGCGACATCGGTGCGGTTTTCGACCAAGAGCACCGCTTCGACGCGACCGCCTTAGACCCGATGGTCACGTGGGGCACCAGCCCCGAGCACGGTGTAAGCATCACCGGTGTCGTGCCAGACCCGGCCGACGCGGCCAACCCCACCCAAGCCCAGGCCTGGCGCCACGCCCAGGAGTACATGGACCTGCGGCCCCGCCAGCGCCTGTCCGGCATACCGGTGGACTGGGTGTTCATCGGCTCCTGCGCTAACTCCCGCCTGCCGGACCTGCGCGCCGCCGCAGGCGTGGTGCGAGGGCGCCATGTCGCAGACGGGGTGACGGCCTGGGTGGTTCCCGGCTCCGAGCAGGTGCGCCACGACGCCGAGGCAGAAGGGCTCGACCGGAGCTTCGAGCAGGCCGGCTTTGTCTGGCGACGGCCCGGGTGCAGCCTGTGCGTGGCCGCCAACGGAGATCGGGTCCCACCCGGGGCCCGGTGCGTATCCACCTCTAACCGCAACTTCGTGGGCCGCCAGGGGCCAGGCGCCCGCACCCACCTGGCCAGCCCTGCGACCGCCGCCGCCGCCGCCGTCACCGGCTGCCTGGTCGATCCGAGGGGCCAGTGATGACGCTCAACCCCGTCACGACCGTCACCGGTCGGGCCGTTCCCTTCATGGTGTCGAACGTGGACACCGACGTGATCATCCGGGTGGAACGTATGACCAGCACCGATCCGGCCCTCCTCGCCCCGTGGGCGTTCGAGGCTCTCCGCTACGACGCGGACGGCAAGCCCAAAGAGGACTTCGTGCTCAACGACGCCCGCTATGCCGACGCGCCGATCCTCGTCGCCGGGGAGAACTTCGGATGCGGTTCGTCCCGGGAGCCAGCGGTCTGGGCGGTCATGGGGCTCGGCATCCGCTGCGTGATCGCGCCCAGCTTCGGGGACATCTTTCGGAGCAACTGCCTCACCAACGGTGTCCTTGCGGTAGCGCTCGATGGCTCGACGGTCGACGCGTTGGCGCGGGCGGCGTCGCGACTCGGGGAGGTGACCGTCGATCTACCAGCGCAGGAAGTGAGAGCCGCGGGAAAGACCTGGCATTTCGAGATCGGTGCGACCCACAAGATGATGCTGATCGAGGGTATGGACGAAATGGCACTTTCACTACGCATCGCCGACAAAGTGGCCGACTGGGAGGCCGAGGACCGCCAGAGACACCCGTGGGCATGGTTGTCCTCGTCGCGAGCGGAGGCGCCCCGATGACCGGGCGCCTTTTGCGCTCTGTCCGCGCCGGTGACACCCATCTGGCATCGAATCACGCCGCGCTGCGAGAGGTCCCAGCCGTGATCTGTGTCGCCAGTCCGGAGTTTGAGCCGGGCGAACCGATACCGGCCCGCTTCGCAGGCCGGGGCGTCGGCGACAACGTGTCGCCTCCGCTGGCCTTGACCGGCATCGGCATCTGCGAGTGCTGATTGCCGGGTGAGGAAATTGCAATGACCAACCACACGACTGACACCACCACGGCTGTCGAAGGCACGACGGCCCGGTTAGCTTCCTGGCTGTCCGGGTTTCGCGGCGATCAGGCGCCGGCCGAGGTCATCGAGCGAGCGAAGTTGCTGATCCTTGACGGGCTCGGCTGCGCCCTCGTCGGCGCTCAGCTGCCGTGGTCGCGCACAGCGGTGGAGGCGGTCACCGGCTTCGAGGGCCGGGGCGACGTACCCATCATCGGGTGGGGTCGCACCGCCGGCGGCCCCGCCGCGGCCGTGCTCAACAGCACCTTCATCCAGGGCTTCGAGCTCGACGACTTCCACCCCCTGGCACCGCTGCACAGCGCCTCGCTAATTCTGCCGGCTCTTCTGTCCTCCGCTCACGAAGATTCGAGTGTCGACGGGGCCCGTTTCCTGTCGGCCGCCATCGCCGGGTTCGAGGTCGGCCCCCGGGTCGGGCTGGCGCTTCACGGCGCCCAGATGCTCTCGCGGGGTTGGCACTCCGGACCGGTCTTTGGGTCGATCGCCGCCGCGGCAGCGGTTGCCAACCTATTGGGCCTGAACGCGACCGCCACCGAGGACGCCCTCGGCCTGGGTGCGACCCAGGCCGGCGGGCTGATGGCAGCCCAGTTCGGGGCAGCGAGCAAGCGGATGCAGCATGGCTTCGCCGCCCGCAACGGCCTGTACGCGGCGCTTTTGGCCCGCTCGGGCTACACCGGCATCAAGGCGGTCTTCGAGCAGCCCTACGGCGGTTTCCTGTCTACCTTTGGCGAAGGACATGATCCTGACGCCACCCAAATCGACTCCGAGCTGGGTGAGCGATGGGAGACTCAGCGCATCGCCATCAAGCCCTACGCGGCGATGGGCGGCCTGCATGCCGCTATCGACGAGGTGTTCGACATCTCCGCCGACCGCCCGCTCGCGATCAGCGAGATCGAGGCCATCGAGGTGGAGCTGGGCCACGCCGTTTACCAGCACGGCTGGTGGCCACCGCAGCGCCCTCTCACGCCGACTGCAGCGCAGATGAACGTCGCCTACTCCGTCGCCGTCGCTGTCCTCGACGGAGCGGCACTGATCGACCAATACAGCCCAGCCCGCATCGACGCCGACGACGTGTGGCAGCTGCTCCCCCGCATCACCGCTCATCACCAGTCCGACTTCGACGCTCAGCCCCTCGGGCGGGGCCAGACCCGGGTCCGAGTCCGTTTCACCGACGGCCAGGTGCTGGAGTCCTACCAGTTCGCCGCGAAATCCATCCTGCACCCGCTCGACTTCGAGGCCGTGGTCTCCAAGTACGAGACACTCACCCGTCGGGTCATCGACCCGGACCGCCAGCAAGAGATCAAGGACGCGGTCCTCGCCCTTGACACCGCCCCCGACCTCACCCATCTGGTCGGGCTGCTGGTCGACCCGGTCGCCTCCCCGTTCGAGGCAGACTCGGGCGGCACATGACAGACACCGACCTGACGCCTCAACGATCGTCCCCGCAAGTCGCTGGATATATGAACCATCAAAAGAGCTCGTCGAGCTCCTCGCGTTCACCCCTTGAATCCGCCCTTTCAGAGAATTCTCAGACTTGTGCGCGCCGGATTCGGATGGCGAACGGTACGCTTCGTAGTGGTCGGCGAGCTGTGCCACGAGGTTCGAGACACGGGCTCGCTCACACGACCGGACTGAGGGACACCGTGCATCACCGACATTCGAACGTTGACGAGAGGTTTGACGCAGCCCACGCCGAAGTTGACGCATTGTTGGGCAGGCTAGGCCGCGATGTGAGCACGTTGGACGGTGGCGATGACAAGGCGAATGTCCAGGCCCTGGCCGACGCAGGTGAGCGTTACGAGACGGCGACCGTCCAGTTCGGACACGCCAACAGCGTCCCCGAGCTGACCGTGGTTCGTTCGATCATCCTGGAGGGATTGCAGTCGACCCGTGCCGTCCGAACGCGTCTTGGATTCGACCCGGGACCGGATCCGGCCCCCTCCATCACCGAGACACCTGATGGACAGCCGGCCCACGAGCACTCGTGGGCCGATATGGCCCATCGCGGCCTTGGGTCAGCAATTGGTGCTGGCGCTGCCGGCGGGTTGCTCGGGCTGGTTGGCGGGGCGCTCTTGGGTGGTGAGCTCGGCGGGGGCGACCTCGGAGGTGGCGGCGGTTGGGGTGACGGCGGTGGCTGGGGCGACGAAGGCGACGGCTTCTAGAACCTCGATGAATTTGGTCACGCCGAGTGGTCTGCGTGCCTGTGGAGCCGCGTCTTTCTCTCGCCCTTCTCTCTCTGGTCTTCGGTCGGCGTCGGCCGAGGCGTGGTCGATCAGAGTCCGGGTAGCGCGAGGAACCATCGGCGGGTGGTCGGTGGCACGTGGATGATCGAACACGCAACGATCGTCGACCTGGTCGGGATGGCAGGTGTCGAGATTCCGCCGCAGAATTCATAGGAGCGTCTTTGAGTCGTGTGCCATAGGCGATCTAGCCCTGGACGCACGGCTATTCAAGCTTTAAGCACAGCTTCCAGTGTCGACGACGGGTCCGGGGGGTTGCCATGTCGCTGTTAGGAACCAAGTCGAGGAGCCTGATGGCGTCGTAAAGGCGAAGGCATCAGCTCGACGTCCGCCTTGAACTTCGCGGGACCAGTGGGCAGTTGGGCCTTGGCCACGAGTGATGACGATGTCGTGGCGCACCCAGCCCAGCGCCTGCAGGCCGCTATCGATCGTCGCCTTGACCGTCGTAGCCGGAGCAGTGTCCGTGAACCTGACATTTACTCGATCCTCGACCCAACCGGCATGTGAGCTGGGGTCACCTGCGCACGCATCCATCCAGCTCGCTGCGATTGGCAGAACCGAGACACCCGATGCTCCCGGTGGAACTGCTGATCTGATCGTCTCCAGACGTTGTAACACGGTGCCGCCTGGGTCCCCGCCGGGATGCTGGTCGGCTGTCAGCGCATACGCCGTGGCGCCGATTCCGCCGCCCAGCACAAGAACAACCATCGACGCGAGCAAGACGCGCCGCCAAGGAGACGAAGGGATCCTCACTATTCGCTCCTGAACAGAAGTGACGAATGGACATCAGCCATGCTTCATCATTGCCCACCCTCACAAACCGAGGTCGGGCCCCCAACCTTGGTGCTGCCACGCCATGAGCGGCAGGGCACCCAATAGGCAGTTACCTCCGCAGCGACCACTGAGCCCATCTAGTCGCCGTCCGCCACCGGGTAGTGAGCCTTCTCTATGTGCTCCGTTGCCAATCGGTTGCCACTTCGACCGTGTTGGTGCCGCTGGCCGGCATCGCGCGGCCATGACCCCAATGTTCGACCCTATCGGCAGATCCTGCGACACCCACGAGCGAAACAAAGCAGGCGATGGTGACGGCGGCGACAACCAGTCTCAACCCGACGTGCTCCCAAACATGATCCTGTCCTCCAGGCAGGCAAGCACTAACTACATTGATACGACCAAACACCAACGTAGGAATTCGCAACCTATAACCTTATAGAGGAGCTCACCATTGAGTCTGGCAGTGTCTGGAGTTGGTGAATTGGGGATGGTGGTTATGTTGTAAAGGGGCAGCGGAAGCATCGGATTGTTGGTGACCCGTGTCAGCAAGCTTGCGGACGAAGGGGGCTTGGAAGGGTGGGATTCGCTGACTTACGACTTACAGTTTCAGTTTCCATTCCACAGGACCATTTAGGCGCATACAGATGTGATCGTCCCTCCGCTGCTAACTGCACCACAGGAGGACGTGCGTTTCTCCTTACTCATGTTTGAAGGGGTTGCGCGCTACCTTTGCCCAGTGACTGGCCCTCAGAACGGAAATCCGAACAAGGACGCCCAGGTCACGGTCAGTCAAGCGCCACGAGTCGGCCCCCGACACCGGCTATTCGGTCGACCCGACGACGATCCAGAACCTGAGACCAGTCCATACAGCCGCACATCGTCTTGGAGCCGACCTCGTTGGATCGTGCTGCTAGTTGTCTGGGTTTCGATTACTGCGCTGATAACCGCGCTCTGGGCGTTCTTACAGACCCAGAAGATTGGCTTAACTGGTGATGAGCCTCACTACCTCATTGAGGCTTTCTCCCTCACTCATTTCACTCCACATGTGGCGTGGGCCTATCAGCAGGATTTCCAAACCCACGCGATATTCAACTGGGCGCCGGGAATCAAACTAGATATTAATACCGGACAGATCTTCTACGGTCCGCATGGGATCATCGCTTCACATGACCTCGGCATTCCAATCTTGGTGGCTCCAGGCATGGCCATTGCAGGCCGAAATGGTGCGATGGCTTTGTACTTTGCCATTGAGGTGGCCGGTCTCATCTTTATTCACCAGCGCATGTCTCGTCTGGTTCGCCTGAGCCGGCGATCTCGATGGCTCTTTGCGATAGCGATTGCCGGTCCTGCACTCTGGATCGCAGGCACGCAGCTTTACCCAGATCTCATCGGTGGCATCTTTGTGGCATGTGCTCTGGTTGAGTTGGCTGTCATCGAGCAGACCCGAAAGCTGAGCATTATTGGAGTTCTCGTTGTGGGCATCGGCCTGGGCTATCCACCGTGGCTTGAGCCGAAGAACTTCCTCCCAGCGGGAGTCCTAGGAGTGGCCTTCATCGTCATCGCGATACGCAGACGACTCCCAAAACGAGCCGTGATTTTGACCATCGGAGTTATCGGGGTGGGCTGGCTTCTGTTACTCGCCTACAACCAGTACTACTTCGGCCACGTTCTCGGACTCCCGCAGGCGACGCCGGTCCTCTCACAACAGGGTGTACTCGGCACCCTCTCGCTCTTGTTCGACCGCCACCAAGGGCTCTTCGTCCAAGTCCCGACGGTCGCTGTCGGCCTGGTCGGTCTGTGGCTTGCGAGACGCCTTGTTCCAGTAACAGCCATCGCAGTTCTCGTCGCCGTTGGTGCTCTCCTGTTCGTGAACGGTGGCTATATGGCAAATCCCTTCGGGGGCACCGTATTGGCTGGACGCTTTCAATGGACCACGCTACCAATGCTGCTCGCTTGGTCTCCATACGTCTTGAAACGTATCGATGCCAAGCGAGTGAGGACCATGGGGATGGCCATAGTCGTCTCAGTCGTGTGGATCGTCCAGGCAATCCCCATCTTCGATGGAGAGCACTACCACTACCAGTCCTACTACAACGCGATGAACATCCCATTCAGGCCGTGGGATCCGTCGCTCTACCCTGGGTGGTGGCCAGGACTGAATCACTTTCTTCCGGTCCTGATTGCACCACCAACCCCCCAAAACTATCTTCAAGTCCTGGCAGGCGTATCTACGGTTCATCTGTTGGCCGAGATCGGAGTCCTGGCCATTATCTGCGTTGTGCTCTTTCGATTGGCCGCTACTTCTGGCGAGTCCGCTGAACCGCACGAACGACGGCCGATCGACTCGAAAGCATCAGGGGCAGTGGCCCTCATCGCTGGACTGCTGATCGTCTTGGGTTTTGCCATACCCAATCGCGACTTACCAGGCGTCGCGCTCTCTTGGAGTGGAACAAGTCTGGGCAGTCCTTATGTAGCCACCGGCCATAGCGTGACAGTCGCACAACTTCCCCTCAATAACGGCGACCACGGCGAATACCGGGCCACCGTCTCCTACACACTGTCAGGCAGCAGCTCGTCCGCCACTGTGTCAATGCTCAAACGCCCGCTTGGATATGTCCCTCCACTCGGATGGAGTTCGGCCACAACTACCGTTCTGCCACGCGGCAGCCGAACTGTTTCCACCACGTTTCACCTCCCTCCCTCGCAGATCGCCGTAACGATTCGGGTTGCAACGGGAGGTACCTTGGTCATACATAACCTTCAGCTCACAAAGATCTCGGCTAGCCAGAACTGATCTGGCCTTGGCCAACGCATCGCCGCTAGTCAAGGCTTAACGTTTCGGCGGTGTGAGCCGACTTTTGTTCACTCTGACACCTGCTATTTGGGTGGTGGTGAAGTGGAAAAAGCTCGCGGTAGCGACTCATCTTTGAACCCAATCGCTTGGATGCTGCAACTAACGCTTGGATGCTGCTACTCAGCCTGCAACCCCGTCTAGGGTGCCGGCGATGAAGACACAAGTTCGCTGGCCCGAATGGCCAGCTCGACGAGCGTTGCGACCATCTCGGTGACCACTCCGTCGTGGCGGGGAGTGGGGTCCTCGCCGAACTCCCCGATCCCACGCAGGCCCGGAGGCAACTCGACCTGGATACCTCGTCCCGAGGGCAGATTGACCGGGTTGTCGGGATGAAATCCAAGTCGTACTCGACCGTCGGCCACATGATATTCCGCGAAGCGGTCATGCAGAAGCTGGCGAGCCGCGCCAAGCAGGTCTGCATTGAGCCCACCTACGATGATCCCCCTCAGTGGTCCGCTCTGGTTGCCTCGAACAGGCGGCCCGTACGGCTCGATCATTAGGCCGCGATCAGAATCGATCCAAACGGCAAATCCGTCGCGCCCGTATCCGTGCACCGAAATGCAGATGTCCACATGTTGTAAGAAGGCTCGCAACAGCGCGGAGTGTTCGGGCTTATGCAGCCGCGACGTGAGATGCACCCGCAGTCCCGCTGGCTGGACGACGCTGTAGTAGGAAGCGCCTGCCTGCTCAGCCGCCCGCCTGGCGATCTGGTCGGTGCCCCGGTCCTGTGATCCGCCGTGCAATGCCATGAAGCCAACGGCGGAGCGCAAGACGCACTCCTCCCTGACCCCTGGCAGGGTCAGGAGCTCTGCGAGATCCATCTCTTCAGATTGCCACGTCGGCCCCCACTCGGTAGGGCGGGATGCGCCGTTTCGAGGTCTTCGATAAGTTCCGAAGACAGCTTCAAGTCGAGCATTACCAGGCCACCTCCGGTAGTCACCAGGTAGTTGCCTTCATGGGGATCGGCTTGGAAGACCTCGCTGAATAGGATCAATTGCAGCGCTACTACTGCAACTTTGGTCTGAACCCGGGGTACCTCGACACGATCATGCAGGCGGGGGGTGACGGTGAGTGGCACCGATCAAGACGGCGAACCTCGGATTCTCGAACTTCCTGACCACCGATTCTTTGTGGCGACTCTCTTCGTGCTCCAGACGTCGAGCACTACGATCCGCCCCCACCTTCTCTTGGTCGCGCTGGTCGACGCTGCCGTCGGGCTTACTGATTAAGTTACGAGGATGACGAATGAGGGTGGGTGCGAGGAGGGACATGACTGCAGCTGACGCCCTACGCGACTGGGATGACTCCTACACCGGCCAGCCGCCGCCCTGGGACATCGGCCGCCCGCAGCCCGCCTTCGTCCGCCTCGCCGAGGGTGGCGCACTCACCGGCGCGCTGCTCGACGCCGGATGCGGCACCGGCGAGCACACCATCCTCGCCGCGCTCCACGGCGCCCGCGCCCTCGGCATCGACGTCTCCCCCCGCGCCGTCGAGATCGCCCGCCGCAAGGCCGCCGAGCGCGGCGTCGACACCAGTTTCCAGGTGCTCGACGCCCACCACCTCGACACGCTCGGCGAGACCTTTGACACCGTCGTTGACAGCGGGCTGTTTCACGTCTTTGACGACGCCGCTCGCATCCAGTACGTCACGGCTGTGCACACCGCCCTCCGCCTGGGTGGCCACCTTCACCTCATGTGCTTTAGCGACCGCCAACCCGGCGACTGGGGTCCCCGCAGGGTCACCGAAGCCGAGCTGCGCGCCGCGTTTGGCTCCGGCTGGCGGATCGATCTACTAGCCTCCGAGCGCTTCGACATCAACCCAGGCCTCGGTACCCCCACCGCCGAAGCTTGGCTCACGGATGTGGTCCGCCTGGCAACCCGGTAGCGGCTCTCTGCCGACTCCGGCCGGAAGCGAATCTCCAACTCCTCACCCGTAGGACTACCGACAACCATCTCCTATGACCGGAGGCCACGGCGCCTAGATCGCCGGCGACGCATGGCCCACAACGCCCACAACCTCGCTGCCGCAGGCCATTTCCGCCCGGAACTCTCTGAGGAAGGCGCTGGGGAGATCGTGTGGACCTACAGTTCGCCTGAACTCTTCGAGTTGCTTGTCCTTATCCGCGAGTGGCTCCTTGAGCGCTACGGAGCGTTCATCGCCGAAGCCATGATCGCCGCCCTGCTTGCTCCGGCAACTCCGAACTTCGGTAGTCGCCCGAGGCGCTGATCTCGCCATTCCCTGAACGCCGAATACCGATCGCTGTCCGGGACGACGATCGTCACTCTGACAGCGTTCGACTTCTGGCTCTCAGACTGGCGGCCTGCCGAGAGGGCAAACGTTGTCGGTCGCGGGAATACCACCGCCCCCGACCTCGTGAGGAAAGGGGCGGGGTTCCATGGCACGACGGCCGTTGGGACCGTGCCAAATCACTGCATCTTCAGGTGGTGTCCGGAGGATTGCGATCTGGCTTGTAGTCGCCGATGGGGGCTGGCAAGTACGCCAGATCCATCAAATGTTCGGCGGCATCGCGGCGGATAAGAGGCCGCACCCGTAGGATGCCTTCATCCAAGGAGTGCCTATGTCGGCTCCACACGAAGTAGATGCAGTAGAGACAGTCCGAGAGGGCAATCGCCCAAGCGGCGCCGCCTTTGCGCCCAGGGCACCGTGGGCACCTCGGTGGGGACTCCAGATCCTGCATCGACGTTCGGAATTAGGGCAACAACCAGGGGCGGCACCAGGGACATCGGTGACGCGGGCCGGCAACCATGGTGACGTGTCTCCTTCAACTTCGGCGTCGCGAAGTTCTTGGGGTCCGTGGAGACAGGTCGGCCAAAGATCCCGTCATCGGCATGACAAACCGAGGAACAGAGAGGGACACGCTATGGCGAGACGTGATGCGCGGAACACCCATCGGTGCGGCGGCTATCGGCTATGGGCGCGTGTAATGGCCGTCGCGGCCCCCGTCACCCTCCTGGCCGGTGCGCTCGGCGTCGGCACGAGCATCCTTGGATCCAACTCAGCTGGAGCGAGCACCATCTGGTCAATCATCGCCACCCAGAACGCGAGCCCCTCGCAGAGCAACATCCTCGACGGCGTGACCTGCGTGACGAGCTCGGACTGTTGGGCGGTGGGGTATGCCAGGACCGGCAGCGCGTACCAGACCCTGGCCGAGCACCGGGACGGGAGCGCGTGGTCGATCATCGCCACCCAGAACACCAGCCCCTCGCAGAGCAACGTCCTCAACGGCGTGACCTGCGTCACGAGCTCGGACTGCTGGGCGGTGGGGTATGCCGCGACCGGCACCGACGGCGACTCCCAGACCCTGGCCGAGCACTGGGACGGGAGCGCGTGGTCGATCGTCGCCACCCAGAACACGAGCCCCTCGCAGAGCAACGCCCTCTACGAAGTGACCTGCGTGACGAGCTCGGACTACTGGGCGGTGGGATTTGCCACGACTGGCACCGGCGGCGCCAACCAGACCCTGGCCGAGCGCGGGATGCCGGCCCCATCCAACACCGGCTACTGGGAGGTGGCCTCCGACGGC
>JAUTXB010000162.1 GCA_030838245.1 Acidimicrobiaceae bacterium | reverse complement strand
ATACCCAAAGGGGAGTACGGAGGAGGCTCCGTCATCCTCTGGGACCACGGCGACTACGAGTGCGAGAAGTGGAACGACCGCGAGGTCATCGTCCAGTTGCACGGCTCCCGCGTCAGCGGCCGCTACGTCCTGTTCAAGACGGGAGACCGCAATTGGATGATCCACCGCATGGATCCGGCTCCGGTCGGGTGGGAGCCGATGCCCGAGGAGATCCGGCCCATGTTGGCCACCTTGGGATCGTTGCCCAGCCCCGATCGCGGCTGGTCCTACGAGTTCAAGTGGGACGGGATACGGGCGGTGACCTATGTCGAGGGTGGTCGGGTACGGGCGCTCACCCGGAACGGCAACGATGTGTCCGAGGTGTACCCGGAGCTTCGTGGGCTGGGCCAGCAACTGGGCGCAACCTCAGTGGTCCTCGACGGCGAGCTGGTGGCCATGGACGATGACGGTCGCCCCTCGTTCTCGAGGCTTCAGAACCGCATGCAGGTACGTGGCGCATCCCAGGTCCGACGGGCGGCGGCTAGTACGCCTGTCAGCTACCTCATATTCGACGTGCTCTATCTGGATGGCCGGCAACTGGTCAACGACACGTACGACGAGCGCCGGTCCGCACTCGAGTCTCTGGACCTGGACGGCCCCGACTGGGTGGTGACCGATGCCTTCACCGATGCACCGGGTGAGAAAGTGCTCGAGGTCGCCCGTTCCGGCGGCCTCGAAGGGGTCGTGGCCAAGCTCCGGAGCAGCCGCTACCAACCCGGCCGCCGAAGCGACGCGTGGATCAAGGTGAAGCTGACCCGGACCCAAGAGGTGGTCATTGGCGGCTGGACGCCCGGAAAGGGAAGTCGGCAGCGGACCTTTGGCGCCCTCCTGATGGGTGTGCCGGGAAGTAACGGACTCGAGTTCGTCGGCAAGGTCGGCACCGGCTTCACCTCCGACCAACAAGACGAGCTCCTCGACCGACTGCGCTCACTCACGTGCGAGAGCAGTCCGTTTGCCGGCGAGGTCCCCTCCGCTCATCGAGCCGGCGCCACCTGGGTCCGGCCCGAGCTTGTCGGTGAGGTGCGGTTCACCGAATGGACCAAGGATGGTCAGATCCGGCACCCGGCGTGGCGTGGCCTCCGTCCCGACAAGGATCCGAACGAGGTCGTTCGTGAGTAAGTCATCGTCGGTTGAGGTGGAGGTCGAGGGCCGGCGGCTCACGCTGTCCAATTTGGACAAGCCGCTCTACCCCGGTGGGTTCACCAAGGGGCAGATGATCGACTACTACGTTCGCATCGCGCCGGTGATGCTCGCCCATGTCCGCGACCGCCCGCTGACTCTGCACCGGTTCCCGAACGGGGTGGATGCCTCGTCCTTCTTCGAGAAGCACGTCCCGTCGCACGCGCCCGACTGGGTCAGGACAGCCGAGGTACCAACCACTGCCACCGGATCACGCGGTCGGTCCAAGACCGACAGCGTCGAGTACGCCGTCGTCTGCAACCTCCCGACCATGGCGTGGGCGGCCAACCTGGCCACCATCGAGTTTCATGTTCCCCTGTGGCGGGTCGGGCGTCGCCGTACGTTGCCGGGACCCCCCGACCACATGGTGTTCGATCTGGACCCGGGCGAGGGGAGCACCTTGGTCGACTGCTGTCGGGTGGCCCGGCTGATCGATGAGGCGCTCCCCAGTCGGGCCACGCACCCCAAGACGAGCGGGTCGAAGGGCCTACAGCTCTACCAGCGGCTGGGCGGCCGACCGACCTGGGACCGGGTCCGCGAGGAAGCCCACGATCTGGCCCGGACGCTCGAGAAGGAGCATCCCGATCTGATCGTCTCCAACATGCGCAAGGAGCTCCGTCGGGGCAAGGTGCTGATCGACTGGAGCCAGAACCATCCGGCCAAGACGACGGTTGCCGCCTACTCGCTCCGGGCGCGCCAGGAACCCACGGTGTCAACGCCGGTGTCGTGGGACGAGGTGGACGCCTGCGTGGCCGCCGAGGACCCGAGCCTCCTCCGGTTCACGGCCGACCAGGTGTTGGAACGGGTCGCCGACTTTGGGGATCTCTTCGAGGAGCTGGCCCGCTGAACGTGGTTCCACCGTGTCGCGTCGATGCTGCCGGGTGGGAGCGGGAATACCCAGGGAGGTCGAGGGTTGCACAGTTGTGCATTCGGGTGAGGGCGGCACCGGGAAGAGGGGGTACGAGCACCGTCTGGCCGCCAGCGAAGTAGTCGGGATCGCCGGTCTGGCTGTTTACAACTGGTGGGTGGTGGTCCCGTTCGTCCACGGCATGCTGCCGTCCGCCAACGGGTTCTTTAGCGACATCGAGGCGTCGGATCTCCCGCACGCATCCTTGTTGCAGCACCTCGATCTCCTCTCCGGTGTCTTGCTGTTGGCCGCCCTGGCCCTTCGAGGATCGGCCGGGCCGCGATACCGGGGCCGCGAGTGGGGATGGTTGGTCGGATTCGCCGTTGCCGCCGGAGCGGGAGGCAAGTTCTCCTACGCCTGCTCCTCGGGGCTGAGTGCTGTCTGCCGGTCCCAGGAGCGCCATCTCCAGCTCCCCGCGCACCACTACATTCACATGTTGTCGGGCATCCTCGAGTTCGCCACCATCACCATGGCTGTGTACCTGGCTGTGCGCAGGACCCGCGACCAATCCAACTGGCCGGCGCGGATCTACAGAGCCGTCTTCCGACTGTTCGCCGTCGCCTATCCACTTCTAGGGCTGGCCTACCTGACCGACCGACTGGGGGCGTTCATCGAGCCGGTGTTCTTCCTGTCGTTTACCCTGGTGATCGTCACCCACCTCTTCGAGGGCGGTGTGCACGACGCCCACCAGCCGTCGCGCCGGTTGCGTTCGACGCGACTCACGGCCGCCGGCCGCACCGACGCACCCGTGGGCTGATCACCAGCCAGAACGGCCATGGTGGCCCCGCCCGGGCCATGCGTTGCGGAGGGCCATCCATCCGTGTGACGATTGTTCGGTTGCCACCTAGGGGGTCTCGACGTGCATGATCTGGTTATCCGCGGAGGATCGGTAGTCGACGGGACCGGGAGCCCGTCCACGACAGCGGACGTCGCTGTGGACGACGGGGTGGTGACGTCCGTCGGACAGCTGGACGACCGGTCTGCGACCCGGACCATCGATGCCGATGGCCTCTTGGTCACCCCGGGCTGGGTGGACATCCATACCCACTACGACGGACAGGCGACGTGGGACGACACCATCGCCCCGAGCAGCTGGCACGGCGTCACCTCCATCGTGATGGGGAACTGCGGCGTCGGCTTCGCACCGGCCATGCCCGATCAGCACAGTTGGCTCATCGGTTTGATGGAGGGCGTCGAGGACATTCCCGGCACGGCCCTGGCCGAGGGGATGACGTGGGGATGGGAGAGCTTTCCTGAGTATCTCGACACGTTGGACGACGGGCGCTGGACGGTCGACATCGGTACACAGATCGCCCACGGGGCGGTGCGGGCCTATGTGATGGGGGAGCGGGGGGCGCGTAACGAGCCGGCCACGCCCGACGACATCGCGGAAATGAAACGATTGGTCAAAGAAGCGATTGCCGCCGGCGCGCTCGGGTTCTCCACGTCGCGGACCATCGCCCATCGGGCTATCGACGGTGAGCCGGTGCCGGGGACATACGCGGCCGAAGACGAGTTGTTCGGGATCGGTGCCGCCCTGGGTGAACTGGGCACCGGAGTCTTCGAGCTTGCTCCCGACGGCGTGGCCGGCGAGGACTTCATCGCCCCGCACCGCGAGGTCGACTGGATGCGCCGGCTGTCCGCGGCCATCGGTCGCCCGGTCACCTTCGCGCTGCTGCAGGTCGAGAGTGCCCCTGACCTCTGGAAGGAGCTCATGGACGCCTCGCTCGAGGCCCTCGACGACGGTGCCGACCTGCGGCCCCTGGGGGCGGGGCCAGCGACCGGGTTGCTGTCGGGCCACTTC
>JAUTXB010000154.1 GCA_030838245.1 Acidimicrobiaceae bacterium | reverse complement strand
TGGTGCCCCCGACAACGACGACCGCTATCGCGCTCAGGTTGTAGTTCGGGGCCTGCGCCGCGTCGGCGGACGCCAGGTAACCGCTCAGCAGGATGCCCGCGAGGCCGGTGAGCGCGCCCGAGATCACGAATAGGGAGAAGTAGACCCAGCGTACGTTGATGCCGCTCACGTGGGCGGCTCGCAGGTTGCTACCCGAGGCCCGGACCCAGCGCCCCAGGTGCGACCGCCGCAGCAGGATGTGGCACAGGCCGAACACGACCAGCATGATCACGAAGCTGTAGGGAAGCAACGGGCCGATACTTCCGGTGCCTAGCTTGAGCACCGTCGAGTCCGTGACGCTGAGTGCATTTCCCTTGGAAATGATGTCGGCGACCGACCCGAAGACAAACAGAGTCCCCAGTGTCGCCACAAAAGGTGCGACCCGGCCACGCGTGATGATCAAGCCGTTCACGGCACCGAGCCCCACGCCCGTGAGAACGGACAAGAGCAGCAGTGAGAGCCCGTTCCCGTTGCCCGCCACGCTCACGGCTACGATCGGCGCGAGGCCCATGATGCTCGTGACCGAGAGATCGAACGCGCCGGCCATGATCAGCACCGTCATTCCCGCCGCGACGATACCCAGGATCGCGGTATCTCCCAGGACGGTCTCGATATTTCCGCTCGTGTAGAAGTTCGGGGCCGCGATGGCCAGCACCACGAGCAGCGCGGCGTTCAGGATCCAGACGCCCCGGCGCTCCCGGGGCAGCCGTATGCGCGCCGCGATCGCGCTCCTCGCCGCGGGCACGTGCGCCCGGTTGCTCTCGACCGGGATCACCTCATCGTTCATCGTGCTGTTCCGTCTCATCGGCCCTAGGTCACCATGCTCCCTCTGCGACTCGATCCGCGGCGCAGCCCGTCCACCATCAACGCGATGATCAGGATCCCTCCGAACACGAGGTCGTCATAGAGCGATGACACGTTGACAACGTTGAGCCCCGCGCCGATCGCCGCGAGCAGGCCTGCCGCGCACACCGTGCCGAACAGGTTGCCCCGCCCTCCGGTCAGGCTTGTCCCGCCGACCACGACGACCGCGATCGCCGTCAGCTCCGCATCCGCGCCGATGGTCGAGTCGACGTTCTGCAGCTGCGCGCCGGTCATCAGACCGGACAGCGCGGCGCACACGCCGACCAGGACAAACGTCCCGATGGTTACGGCCGTGACGTTGATCCCGGCACCTACTGCCGCACGCTCGTCTCCACCGATCGCGGCCACGTGCCGCCCGAACGGGGTCCGGTAGAAGATCACCCACACGACCGCGAAGACCACGGCCGCCACGACGGCCGCCACGGGCAGGAAGCCGCCGATGTTCGTCACGACCAGCTTGTTGAAAACGCTGTTGTGGATGGTGATCGTCTGGCCCTTGGTGATCAGCAGCTCGCCCCCGAGGATCATCGACAACGTCGCTAGCGTCGCGACGAACGACGGAAGCCCCAGTACCGTTATCAGCAGGCCGTTGATCAGGCCCAGGACGCATCCGGCGGCCAGCCCGACAATGATCACGAGCACCAACGGAACCCCTTGGCCCAGCAACTCGGCAGCGATGATCGCGGCCAGGCCCATGATCGAGCCCACCGACAGGTCCAGTGCCCGCATCGATATGACCAGCGTCATGCCCAGGCCCGTGATGGCCGATATCGATGCGGCCACGATGATGCCGTCAATATTCAGGCGCGTCAGGAACTGCGAGTTGATGAGGGAGAACGCGAGGAACACACCGGCGGCGGCGATCACCGCCGCCGCCGAGTCCGCCGCCAGGAGCCTCTTCGATAGCCGCAATATCATCAGGTCCCGCTCTCGCTAGCCCGCCATGTAGCGGAGGATTTGTTCCTCGCTTGCCTCTTCGCGCGCGACCCGCGCCACTATCCGGCCGTTCCTGATGACATAGATCCGCGCAGCGAGCCGCATCAGCTCGCTGATCTCCGCTGAACTCACGATGATCGCGACGCCCTCCCCCGCGAACCCGTCGATCGCTGAGTAGATCTCCTCCTTGGCCCCCACATCCACACCGCGAGTCGGCTCGGACAGAACGAGCACTGCCGGGCGGGTGAGCGCAGCGCGCGCGAACATCGCCTTCTGCTGGTTGCCGCCGCTCAGCGCGGTTATCCGTTCATCTGGGCGGGAGCAGCGTATTCCCAGCGACGCCCGCGACGAATCGAAGGCACGCCGCTCGGCACCGGCGCGGATCCGGGTCAGCCCGGCCTTCCTGATGATGGTGGCGGCCTGGCCCGCCCATGCCCGGACGGCATTGCGTCCGGCATCTACGGGAATCCGTTGCCCGCTGGCTCCGTCGAAGTTCAGGACAACGTTCTCACGCACGTCGAGGTGACCAAAGATCCCTTCGGACTTGCGGTCTTCCGAAAGAGCGAACACTCCGTGGGCCAGCGCCTCCTTTGGCTCCCGGATTTTCGTCGGGACTCCCCTCAGCCGGATTGTTCCCGCGTCGACCTTCCGGAGCCCGCACATGGCCTCGCACAGCTCGGTCCGGCCTGAGCCCAGAACGCCCGCCAGCCCGATGACCTCGCCGTCATCGACAGTTAGGTTAATGTCGCTCAGCAGGTGGCCGGAATGTACACCCTCGAGTTCCACCGCGGGCGGGCGCTTGCTTTCTCCCGGCGTGCCGGTGACAGGTCCTTCGTGGCCGCCAGACTTGGGCACCCGCCCGGGCCGGCCGCGCCGCGCCTCGGGCTCCTGCGATGAGTTCCCGTCGCGATGGGCACCCTGGCGTGCCGCGGCCACCTCGCGCGTGATCTCCCGGCCAGCTTGGGCAACGTCCGTGACCAGCGTGCTCTTGCTCCCGAGCATGGCCCGGATCACCGCGCCTATGTCCGTCTCCGCGATCTCTTTCGTGAAAATCAGATTGCCGTCTCTCACCACCGTCACGCGATCGGCCAGGTCGAACACCTCCCACAACCGGTGAGAGACGTAGAGAACCGCCACCCCGTCTGCCTTCAGCCGCCGCACCACCCGGAAGAGCCGCTCCACCTCCTCCAGATTCAGCGCCGACGTAGGCTCGTCCATGATCAGGACTCCGAACTGGCCGACAACCGCCTTAGCGATCTCGACCAGCTGCTGGTCGGCCACGCCCATGGCTCCGACCACCCGCTCAGGATTGGCGTCGAGCCCGAGCTCGCGAAGAGTATTCACAGCCCTCCGCCGGGCATCGCGCCAGCGCACGATCCCGAACTTCGTCGGCTCAGCTCCCAGGAAGACGTTTTCCACGACGGTCAGCGTGGGCACGACCTCCAGCTCCTGCGCGATGACCGAAATACCTGCGCGCCGGGCCGCGAGCGGATTGCGAAATTCTATCTGCTCTCCATTCAGCTCGACATGACCGGCATCTGGCCGCAGGCGTCCGCTCAGAAGGTTGATGAGGGTGCTCTTTCCAGCCCCGTTCTCTCCCACGAGGGCATGAATCTCACCGCTTCCAAGCCGGACGTCGATCCCGTGCAAGACCTCGACTCCGTCGAAGCTCTTGCGCAGACCGCTGGCCCGAAGTGTCGGAGCCGCGGCGCCGGGCGTCTCCTCGCCTTTCACCCCACGGTCAGTCACCAGTCGGTCCTCCTCGATGCCTCTCTGACAGGTCGCCATCGTCTAATACGCGGTACCCGCTTTGACCCGATTCAGGAATCCTGGGAGAGTCTGGGGCGTAACCAGTTCCACTGGAACCGAAATCGTCTTCGAGCTCGGGATCGTGAACTGAGGCGCCCGACCGTTCAGATACGCCCAGGCCGCATCGACTGCATCGATCCCTTGCTGGTACGGGTTCTGGGCAACATCTGCCGCCAGCTTGCCTTCCTGCATTAGCTTCAAGGCGATCGGGTCGCCATTGAAGCCGACCAGCATGGGGCTGGTCAGCGGGTTCTTCCCGGCCTGCGTAATAGCTTGCTCGGCGCCGGCCGCCATCGAATCATTCTCCGAGTAGATCGCGGCAACATTCGGGTGCGCCGACAGGATCGCCTGAGCTGCGGCGAACCCGCCCGACAGCGTCTGCTTGCCTGAAATGTTGGCGACCACCTTGAAGTGGCTGTTCTGGGCGATCGTCTGCGTGAAGCCATTCGTCCGCGGCCCATTGACGCTCGTCGTCGGAAGCAGTGAGATGACCGCGACTTGCTGCACGCCGCTCTGGCCGGCGAGCTGCTTCTCCACGAACTGCGCGGCGAGCTGGCCGCCGTGCTGGTTGTCGGACAGTATGAACGAATCGTAGTCACCGGCCGCGCCGACATCCCCGACGATGACCGGGATCTTGGCATTATGCGCGGCCGTCTCCGTGGCGGCGAGCGCGGTTGGCTCCTGGGGAGAGACGATCAGAGCGCTGATGCCAGTGTGGATCAGCGCCAGGCTTCCCGAGACCTGCTTCTCCGCCGACGCCTGGCTGTCTTCGGTCACGAGCTTCGTAAAGCCGTACTTCTTCATCTCGTGCTGGATCCCGTGCACATAGCCCTGCCAGTACGGGTCCTGGGCTGACTGGATACTGTACCCGATAGTCAGCGGAGACTTCTTGCTAAACTGCCCTGAACTATGCGATGAGCTGCCCGACGAGCTGGAACTGGAGCTACTGCCGCCACAGCCAGCCATTGCGACGATCGCCGTGACACCTAGTGCCGCGGTCATACACGCACGACTCCTACGTCTAATCATTAACAGAGCCTCCAACTTCGTTAAGCTATCGGAATTTGCTAGCTCCACCATTGCGACTGCACGCGCAGCTCCCGCTTCGTGACCCTGACCATAATCCGGCTCGTTGGCTGACCTATTCATCTCAGTCTGGGTGGCAGAGGGTAATGCCGCCCCGCGTATGGTATTATGGAATAATCTTCTGTTGCCTAAGCCTCGCAAACAGCAGCGTGAATGAATTAAGGGTGCTGACATATTCCGTAAAACCACCCTGCCGACTGCGAGACATGTCGGTGAAGCATTCGATGGGCCGGTTCAGGTCGCCGTCCGTGTGCCACCACGACGCCACGCGCGCGAGATCCTGCTCGGCCAGACCGCTGCGCTGAACCAGCTCCGCCCAGGCCGGCTCGAGGCCGCGCATCTGGTCCCCGAGGGGCCGAGGCCTTCCCTCGTATCCCTCGGGCTTGACATCCAAGAGCCCGGCGATGCGCGGCCACATCCACCGCCACCGGAAAAGATCACCGTTCGCAACGTTGTACGCCTGGCTGGGCAGGGCCTCCGTCTGCGCCGCCCACGACATGTGGCGCGCCAGCAGACCGGCGTCGGTCATGTCGGTCAGCCCGTTCCACTGCACCTCGTTGCCAGGAAAGACGAACGGCAAGCCCCGGGCGCGGCAGAGTGACGCCTGGACGGCCAGCGTCATGCCCATGTTCATCGCGTTGCCGACCGCGTACCCGATGACCGTGTGCGACCGGTGAACGCTCCAGGAGAAGTTGTGCCGCTCGGCGGACTCCCAGAGCTCGTCCTCCTGCGCGTAGTAGAAGTTCGGCACAGACAGCCGGGGCTCGTCCTCGTGGAAGGGCGTGTCCCTGATCTCGCCCGTCCCGTATGCCTCGAACGGGCCCATGTAATGCTTGAGCCCAGTCACGAGCGCGACATGGCGCAGGCACCCCGAACCGGCCACTGAGGCCAGCACGTCGCGAACCATGCCGCCGTTGACGGCGATGTTCTCGGCCTCCGTCGCCATCCTCGACCATGCGGTGAAGAAGATGTGCGTTGGCTTAAGACTGGTCAGTGCGGTGCGCACAGCCTCGGCGTCGGTCAGGTCGACCAGGACGGGCTGAACGCCCTCGCACGCCGACGGCGTGCGCCTGGACAAGCCGACGACTCTCCAGCCTTGCGAGACCAGCACCCTGCACAGCGCGTCGCCGGCGATGCCGGTCGCGCCTACGACGAGAGCCAGAGGCCTGATGGATGCATCAGCTGCGATCACCGGGATCTCCTTTGGCCAGTGTAGAGTGTTGCTGGACGGATGCTAGCG
>JAUTXB010000150.1 GCA_030838245.1 Acidimicrobiaceae bacterium | reverse complement strand
TCGTAGCACAGCGCCGTCACCGGACGTCTCCGGGCCTCAGAACGGGTCCACCAGCATGTGTTGGCTCAGATCGCCCACGTGGTCGCTCAACATGTGCCGATGGGTGAAATGCCACCGTCCGTCCGCCTTGGCCAGTTCGTCGCGGTACCGGCCCACGATCACGGGCTGGAGCGGGAACGTGTCGGTCCGCTGCATGACGGTAAAGGACGAGCGCGAGGTCGCCCGGTTCCCGTCGTCATCCACGTCGACGATGACGTTGGTGATCATGTGGCGGGTGTGCGGCGTGCCGTTATCCGGGTACCGCCGGGTGAACTGCTCGTACATCTGGCGTGCTTCGTCTCGACCCCGGATCACCCGCTCGGGGCTCTCCTCGAAGGTGATCTCGGCCTCAGCGAACAGGTCGCCCAACCCTTCGAAATCGCCGGCGTCGATCCGCTCGGCGTAGGTGTAAAGGACCTTGGCTACGGCTTGCTCGTCACAACAGCGGCAGGCCGCCGGCTCGTCTCGCTCCGTCACGGCCTTCCCCCTTTGTGTGCTCACCCTGCGCCGGGAAAAT
The DNA here is from genome assembly GCA_030838245.1 of Acidimicrobiaceae bacterium. Next base: position 3,668 of record JAUTXB010000150.1, on the reverse strand, counting down.
CGGCGAGTCACGACCTCGCGTCACCCACGATCCAACTTAGGATTTCGAACGACATTTTCGAATTGTCGAAACTCTGACAGTAGGGTGGGCACCCGAGACTGTCAAGAGAAATCGCGCGCAGAGTGAGGGGTACCGTGGTTCAAATTGAAGGACTCGAAGGCCGGGTCGCGTTAGTCACCGGTGCGGCACGAGGTCAGGGACGGTCGCACGCCGTCGCCCTGGCCGAGCACGGGGTCGACATCATCGCCGTGGATCTCTGCGAGGACATCGACACCGTCTCCTACGCACTGGCCAGTTCGGCCGACCTGGACGAGACCGTGCGCTTGGTGGAAGCCCAGAATCGCCGCATCGTCGCCTGTCGCGCCGACGTTCGCGACATGGAGGCGCTGTCTGCCGCACTCGATCGGGGGCTGGCCGAGCTCGGTCGGCTCGACATCGTCATTGCCAATGCGGGCATTGCCCCGTCGTCGACTCCTGTCGCCGACCCTGCTTTGTCGTGGGCCAATGTGATCGGCGTGAACCTCACCGGGGTGTGGAACACCACGCACCTGGCCAAGCGGGTGCTCAAGAAGGGAAAGCGGGGAGGTTCGATCGTCATCACCAGCTCGACCGCCGGACTCAAGGGCCTGGGCGACGGCACGCCGGGGGGCGAGGCCTACGTGGCCAGCAAACATGGCCTCGTCGGCTTGATGCGGGCGCTGGCCCTCGAGCTGGCCCCACACTCCATACGCGTCAACACAGTCCACCCTACCGGGACCAATACCTACATGGTCATGAACCCGGTCATGCAGGACTGGATCGCCGAGAACGCCGAGATCGCTGCGGCCGGCATGCAAAACGCACTCCCCGTCGGCCTCATCGAGGCGTCGGACGTGACCAACGCCATCGTGTGGCTGGTCTCAGACATGGCCCGTTACGTCACCGGCGTGGCCTTGCCCGTCGACGCCGGTTTCACCGCTCGATAGCGACGCAGGCAAGTAGCGGCCGGATGTCGACGGAGTCCCAACACGAGCTGCGGATCGGCTCGGTGTTCGTCAATGCCGCCCGGGCAGTGCCCACCCGGACGGCGGCCATCCTCGGCGACGAGTCGCTCACCTTCGGCCAGCTCAATCGGCGCGCCAACCAGGTCGCAGCCCTGCTCGTCGCCCGCGGGCTCAGGCGCGGGGACCGGCTGGTCGCCTGGAGCCCAACCGCGTTGGACCTGGTCCCGGTGTTCGCCGCCGCCTCAAAGTTGGGTGTGGTGTTCGCTCCCACCAATGCCTCCTTGAGCGTCGACGAGGCCATGGCCGTCATCGAACCGGCCCGACCGGCCATGCTCGTGGTCGGCGATGAACAGTTCGCCGACGGCACCCGGTTGGCCGAGCAGCTGGGCACCCAGGTGCTCGGCCTGTCCGAGCTGACTGCGCTGGCCGGCAACGAGGAGAGCACCGAGCCACACGGCCCTCGGCCATCAGAGCGCGACCCCCACGTCATCTTCTTCACCAGCGGCAGCACCGGTCGGCCGAAAGGCGCGATCCTCAGCCACCGCGTCAACTTCCTGCGTAGCCACCCTGGCGCCCTCTTGGAGCACCGGGGGCCGATGGTGTGTCCCTACCCGTTGTTCCACATGGGGGCATGGACGATCGCCCTGCAACAGTGGCAGGGGCGAGACGCCGTCATCTTGCTGGCGTCGACCGACGCCGCCACCATCTGCAATGCCGTCGTCGTCCACCGGGCCGAACGGCTCAATTGCATTCCGGCCATCTGGCGCCGCATCCTCGACTATCTGGATACGCCACTGGGACGGGGGCTCGACCTGTCCTCGGTCCGGTTCGCCGACACCGGGACCTCGGCCACGCCGCTCGAGCTCCTCACCGCCATCGACGAGGCATTCCCCCAAGCAGCCGTACGCGTGTTCTACGGGTCGACGGAGGCAGGGAGCGTGTCGACCCTGGAGTACCGCGACCTAGGTCGCAAGCCGGGGAGCTGTGGGGTCCCCGCCCCGTCGTGCCAGGTCCGCATCGAGGCCGACGGCGAGCTCTGGGTCCGCGGTCCCCTGGTGTTCGACGGCTACTTCGAGGACGACGAGGCGACCGCTGCCGCACTGGTCGACGGGTGGTACCGCACGGGGGACCTGGCCGAAGAGGACGGGGACGGCTACCTCAGCATCGTGGGCCGGGCCACAGACGTGCTGCGGACAGGGGGCGAGACGGTGGTCCCCACCGAGGTGGAGGCGGTGTTGGCCGAGCATCCGGCCGTGGCCGATGTCGCCGTGATCGGGTGGCCCGACACCCGGTGGGGGGAGATCGTCTGCGCTGTGGTGGTGGGGCGACCTGGCACCGCCATTCCGACGATCGATGAGCTCCGGGCCCACTGCGGCTCCCGGCTGGCTGCCTACAAGCATCCCCGGCGCTTGGCGATGGTTGGGTCGATCCCCCGCACACCGTCGACCCAGCAGGTGCAGCGCCGGCTCTTGGTCGAGCAGCTGGCCGCGTCCGACGACCGCTGAGCCCGACCGGAGCCTCGGGATCCTGAGGGGGCGCCTGTACGATGGCTGTCGGCTCCACGGAGCCGACGGTGCGCAGAAAGGCAGGCGTGACTCCATCAACTTCCGGACCGAGCGCGGGGGACGACGACCCGAGGACCTTTCGACCTGAGTCGTCTCGCCACGACCAGCCACTCGTGCAACGGGCCATCAGCCGGGCCGTCTCCGATCGGTACAAAGCCGCGGCGGAGGACGTCGACCGCATTATCGAGGCCGCCTACCGGGTCGTCGAGCGGATGGGCAAGGTCGACCCGCGACTTCGGGACATCCTCGACGAAGCCGGACTGTCGACCGAGGCCTTCTACCGCCATTTCGAGTCCAAGGACGAACTACTGCTGGTCCTGCTGGCCGATGGCCGCCATCGGATGGCCGGCTATCTGGTTCACCGGATGGACAAGGCCACCGATCCCGTCGGTCGCGTGCGAGCCTGGATCGAAGGGGTGCTGGCCCAGGCCGTGGACCCGGCCGCGGCGTCCAGGACCCGCCCTTTTTTGACCAGCCTCAACCGTCTGGCCGAGCAGTATCCCGACGAGCAACGAAGCTCCTTTCAAGTACTGGTGGAGCTGCTCCAGGACTCGCTGGTGGCAGGGCAAGAGTCCGGTCTGATATCGAGCACCGACCCCGGCCGCGACGCGCTGGCCATCTATCAACTGGTCATATCGGTGATGGAGGCCCACATCCTGGCCGGCACCCGGCCGAACGCGGCCGACAGGCGCCACCTGGTGGCGTTCAGCCTCCGGGCTGTCGGCGCCGAGGTCCCGCTCCCGGCCAAGGGTTGAATCGAGAGCGTCGTAGGGACCGCCCCTGCATCAGTCCTTCAGCTCCACCACGATCTCGTGGAACGGCTGCTTCCCGGTGTTGTAGGCGGCTTCGATCCCCCCACGCTCCGCATAGATGACATTGCCCGGTGCGATGTCTCCTTCCACCGTGCCGAGATGGCCCCAGGGGCCGCCGGAGTCCGGCTCCATCTCTGCGGCCATGCTGTCTCCCGAGACCTGGATCATCACATAGTCGAGCTTGTGCTCGTGGATGGGGCTCCGGTCCCCCGGGTCGAGGCGCATCTCCCACACCCGCACCCGGTCGTTCTCGAACAGCAAACTGGTGGCGATGTCTCCGAGCACCCGTTCTGTCATTTCCTCCCCCT